>NZ_PQLP01000060.1:0-12613 GCF_002918965.1 Acinetobacter sp. ACNIH3
AACGTTTAGGTAGGATACTATGGAAAAAATGGTCAGGCTATCATCGGCGAAGTTTGGTTGAAACTAAGATGCATTGCATCAAATTATTAGGAGATAAACTCAGTGCAAGGAGTTTTGATAGCCAAGTGAATGAGATCCATGCACGTGTAGCAGTCCTTAACAGATTTACGGAATTAGGTCGCCCACTTACCCAAGTTACGCCTTAAATTTGGCTCAATTAGGGGCGCTTTGCATTTCAAATCTTTGTGCAACAAAGCCGTTTGAATATACGTAAAGTCACTCACCCACAGTTGGTCAGGATGATCAGCATTAAAATTACGTTTCACTAAATCATCTGCTCTTTTTTGATCATCTCGGCTACGGGTGGTTTGTTTATTCTTACCACGCCAAACACCTTGTATACCTAGCTTCTGCATCAATCGAGCAACTGTACAACGTGCAATAATATAGCCTTCACGTTTCAATTGTTGCCAGACCTTACGCACACCATATCGACCTGAACTTTCTTTCCAAATTCGTTTAATTTGTTCAGCATGATGCTCATCATGTAGATCTCGTTTCGCTCGATGTTCTGGATTGTCCGCGAGATCTAAAGTTCGGTAATAGGTTGAAGCTGCGATCGGTAAAATCCTACAAATCGCATCAACACCATATCGATCTTTATTGTTATGGATGAAATCCACCATTATTTGTGTGGGCGGTCGAGCTCCGCCTGGGCGAAAAAAGCGGCTGCTTTACGTAGAATTTCATTGGCACGCTTTAATTCTTTAATTTCATGTTCCATTTGCTTCATTTTTTCTTGATCAGATATCTGTTGTACTTTAATAGGATTTTGCTGATCTAAATGCTTTTGATGCCAGGCACGAAGTGTTTCAGGAGTATAACCAATCTTAGGCGCAATTGCTGTGATTGCAGCCCAAGTAGAAGGATAATCTTTTTCAGATTCAATTAGTAATTGAACCGCTTTTTCTCTGATTTCAGGGGTATATTTTAATTTTGTCATCGAACCTTGCGAAGCAGTGCTTCTCACTCAGAATATTGACTCTCCGACAAACCCGGTACGGTTCAGTCCCCTTGGATAGAAAATGTGAATAAACTGCAGAATGAATATCCATACGCCTAGATCAAACGTCCAACTAAAAATAATCATCTAAGAATTGATTACGAGACTGCAATCATAAAAATTTAATATTCTCTGTTTTTCAAGCATATTTGATTTAGGAGTTAACCTTATTGCTTATCATCGTATTCTGATTTGAATAGGATATGATCAACAAGTAGACCGCCACTGTGACCATCAATATTAAGAGTAAATAAAAAGGTAAGTGAATGCCGAACTGATATAGAAAAGTGCTCAGTAAAGGCGCCACAATGAGACCAATCGCTTGAGTAGCTGTACAAATACTTGCCATTTTGACTTGAGCAGCTTGCGTAACAGATTGAGCCGCCCCTGTGGTAAATGCAGGCAAAAGGGTTGCCACTCCGACCCCATAAAATAAATAACTTATTTGAAACATCCAAATATGGATTGCACTTAAAGATAGGATGAGTCCAATAACCATGCTAAACGTACCCACCAATACCAAAGCTTTCAGTTTTAAATGAAGTACTTTTACAATCAGGATCTGAGTAATCACTAAGCTAAAACCAACAATGAGCATACATTGGGAAAAATAAATCGCACTTTGTTGTGAGCTTAAATGAAAATGGTCTTGAATATAAAAACCTGCCGTCATATTGAGCGTCACGATAGCCATATAGGTAGTAAATCCTAAAATAAGCCAAGGAATAGCTGGTTTTAATGAAAATGAATGCTCTATTTTTACAGGCTGTTTTTGATCCAATATTGTGTTTTGTTTACCCTCATCATGTTTAAAATACATTGTGATAATCAAACTAAAAATCACCAATAAAATAACTGCAATCCACATTGGCAATAAAATTCCACCGAACAATAACACTGAAGTTAGAAATGGGCCGACGATCATACCTAAACTATTCATCGCACCATACATTGCCATTTTTTGACTGCGTTGTTGTTCCTCTGTGACATGTTGCATGACATAACTTTGTAGACCTATTTGTGGCATAGCCATAAAACCACCAGTACTTGCTCGACTAATCACCAACAAAGCAAAAACTATCATTACGGGTAATGTTTGTTGTATTCCCCAATAAAGAATCGCTGTAAATATAGCCCAAGTAATGGTCATGCCCCAGAAACCATAATTCATTAATTGATAAGGAGTCTGTATTTTTTCCCCTCTGGCAATCAGAATAGATGCAATCGCCATACAGATCGCTCCTGCTGAAACGATCACTCCACCTTGGAATTCGGATAAATGTAACTGTCGAGTCAAAGGTGCCAGTAAAGGAAGAATCATGGAAAAACACGTTCCATTGATTAACGCAGCCAAAGCTAAAAATTTTAAATGATTGTTCATCATGGAATTCATCAAAAGAAAAGGCATCTAAAAGATGCCTTTTGGATAAGATTAGTACTTGAGAGTGTAGCTCAAACCATAGGTACGACCTTGAGCAGCCAAGCTCGAAATATCGCCGTAAACCGTTGAAACTGCTTGGCTATAAACAGACTTATAGTCCGTATTCCACACGTTATATACACCAAAACCTAATGTCCCTGGACCTGCTTTTGCATTGGCAATCACATCCATCACTGCAAAACCTTTGATTTCTGCTGGTGGACGAGTACTACCATTCGCAATCGCATCTTTACGCGCTTCATCCGTGCCATCAATAGCCAAAGCTTGTACTCGTAAACCTAAACCATCATTGAATTGCCAGTCTGAATAAACCGTTGCTTTCAAAGGTGCTACACGAATTGCATCTAACTCTTGCCATTTACCATTTGAGTTTTTGAACTGACCACGTGTATAAGCTAAAGTCCCACCTACATTCCAATCATCTGAAACGGTATATTTGATATTACCTTCAACACCATACACACGTTCATCTGTATCAATAACTTCAATTGCAAAACTTGGAGGACCAAATTTCAATGACTTATCAGATTTGTTATAGAACGCCGTGATCCCTGTGCTTAATGCATCATCTTGTAGACGCCAGCCCAACTCAAAACTATTTACTTTGATTGGATCAATTGTTTGGTTACTTACGACAAAGTTTGCAGGAACATCTCTTAGCATACGTTGTACATCAGGTAAATTTGCACCTTGCGAGAAATTTGCAAACACCTGTTGTGCATCAGTTAAATGATAAAGTGCGCCTACATTAAAGAGTGTTGCATCATGCTTAACTGAACCACCTTTTAAAGTTTTAGCTTGGTATGTTGGAACGAAATCGGCAACCATTGCTTCAGAATATGGAACTGAGTCTTTAACATCACTATCGATGCGCTCATGACGAATACCAGCTTGTAGATTTAAGCGATCAGTTGCTTCAAATTGACTTTGTAAGAAGAAACCAAGCTTTTCAGTATCTACCTCAGGACCAAAAGCATAATTATTTAAAGGCTTAAACTTAAGACCATTACTACTCATAAAAGTATTTAGATCATAAAGTTGTGCTGTTTGTTTGCCATTTTCCTTATCGTAATCCACACCATAAGTTAGATTTAATGCACGTTCTGCCAGATTGAGCTTACTTTGAAGTGCTAAACGAGCACCAAAAACATCAATATCTGTTTCTGATTGGGTAACAATAAATGTTCTTCCACCTGGAATGGATGCATGTGCTAAAGCATTTGCACTTGGGAAGAATCGCCCTTTTTCAGTACGATAATAGGCCTCTGCATTTAAAGTCTGACCAAGAAAATCCTGATTTTCATATTGTGCATTTACTGCACTGCGCTTAGTACGTGGTTGAGTATCAAGCTCTAAACCTTTTACAGCTTTTTGACTAGGTTTTGCCCCTAGAAGTAAAACAGATAAGCCTGGACCATAATCAGCGCCATATTCACTGTCCTGCTCATCATTATAGTATTGCGCACCGATACTTAATTTTTGCTTATCTGCCAACTGCCAGCTTAAACGACCATTCACATCTACAGTTTCAGTATCTTGACGATCTGTTTGTGCAACTTCTGGACCTACACGATCACCACGACTATCTTGAATTTCACCGCGTTGTGTATAGCTAGCACCTAAGAAACCACTCCAATCCCCTTGGTTAAATGATGCAGACTGAAACGCTTCATAAGCTAAAGCATCACTTTTGAAATTATCACCTGAAGTAACGCCGAGTTTGGTTTCAAAATTTACACCATCACCCGAACCTCTTTTGGTGATGATATTGATGATCCCACCTGTAGCACCTGCACCATAAATACTACTTGCACCTGACACGACTTCAACACGTTCAATCATGTCTGGGCTAATGCTATTTAATTGGCGTGAACTATCTCTTGAACCCGTTTGCGGAACACCGTCAATCATATATTGTACTGTACGACCACGCATGGTCATCCCATAGTTACTGGTCGTACCTGAACTTGGTGTTAAAGATGGAACCAACAGTCCTAAAATATCTGCGGTACTTTTACCAGCAGCAGCTTGTTTTGCAATGTCTTCTTGGCTAATACTGTAAACAGTTCCCGCAATCTCAGCGATACTTTGAGCTGAGCGAGTTGCTGTCATTACAATCGGTGCCAGTTGAGTTGGCTTCTCAGCCTCAACCGTTGCACTTTGATTTACGGTTGAAGTCTGCTCGACATTTTGAGCATAAAGTTGCGTACTGATCGCCAAGCTGAGCAGTGTTAATGATGTCGAAAGTGAACGAACTTTCATAAATGACCCCTAGATGAGTTGTTGCGTTTGTTTTGCTTTGCGAATAAGCAGTTGACTAAGCAACACGCTTAAAACGGATGAAACTGCGAGAATGAGATAGAAGTTTCCATAACCAAATGCTTTGGCTAAGAAACCTGAGACTGCACCGCCAATGAAATAAACCAATAGTTCGAAGCAAACTAAAATCGTAAAATCAGTACCAGCTTGTTCTTTGGAGCTGGTCTGCATGAAATGTGCATATAAGGCTGTCATTGCGATATAGCGGATGGCAAGAATGACAATGACAAAGCCACCAAGAAGTAAATGCCATTGATTCAACCAACTGAGTAAAACTGCAACACCCAACAAGGCGTAAACCAAACTGCGTGCCCAACCAGCCCAGATCAGCAATTGTGTTGCGGCTATTTTTTTTAATAAAAATGCAGCTGAAACAGCGGCTAATAATCCAATCCCTGCACCTATTACAGACATCAGCACGCCGATTTGTGACAACGACCATTTCTGATCAATCAGCATCGGATTCAGCATCGCCATAGCTGGTGCTTCGACAATTCGATAACATACGATCAAGGCTAATGCCCATAACATTTCTGGACGTTTAAATGCACGGATCAGACTTGGCGGCTGTTTTGAGATTTTCTCTACATTTGATTTTTCTTTAATCTGGAAAATAGCCAACATCGTCAATGCTGTCATAGCGGCTAAGGAAATCAGTGCAGTTTGCCAACCATAAAGCTCATACAGCCATAAAGTTGCTGCTCCACCAACCATACTGCCAAGCGCAACACCTATACTTTGCGCCATACTGCCTAGTCGATACTCAGATTCTGAAAAGGTTTCGACCGTATAGCCATCAATTGCGATATCTTGAGTTGCAGCAAAAGTTGAAATCCATAAACCGACAATAACAAATACACCAAGACCGTAATCGAATTGGGTAAGTGCCAAAGCAACGACCCCCAACACTAAAGCTATTTGCGTAAACAAAAGCCAAGTTTTACGTTTACCGAGTTTTTTGAAATAAAAACGATCGATTAGTGGTGCCCAAAAAAACTTGAATGCCCAAGGAATATAGAGCAGCGACAACATGCCAATCCAACGTAAATCTACGCCTTGATGACGCAGAATCGCAGGTAAGGCCACATTATAAAAATACAGTGGTAAGGCATGCGCGAGATATAAAACCACCACGACACTCAGGCTCAAGGCTGAGACTTTCTGAATATTTAATGAATTTTGATTCATAAATACCTCTGCAAAGCCCATTGTGTGGCTTCAGCTTTATCTACGCTCACAAAATATGGAACATGCCAAGCTTTGTGCAGAGCTGGTGTATCCAATCGAATACGATCTTCTTCATCTTGAGCAATACGAGCAAAACCCAAACAATATTGGTAAAAATCTTGTTTATATTGCTTATACCATTTGCCTTGGATTGCTCTATATTCCTCCGGAAATTCTGTATTTGCATCGGTTTGCATGATCAACACAAAATTTCGCTGATGTTCGAAATAGTGCTGAATCCGTGCTAACCATTGTTCAAATTCTGCAACAGAGACATTCGCCGCAAAGCGCATGTCTAAGATATGCATTTCATTGATATATAAGCTCATGTAACACTCAGGAGTTTGGCTGGCTGATTAGCTAGCTGTTGTTGTGATGTTTGGTAATAATCCCCAAACTTGTTATAGAAAGTTTCTCTGAAGCAGTAGTACAACATCGCTGTTTTTTCAGGCATCGGTATTAAACGTTGGCTTTCATAACAAAGCTCTGCCACTACTGCTGCATATGGTTTAACGGTATGATCTGGCTCACCCACAATTTTTTTAGCTTTCGAATGTTCAAAAATGTAAAAGCTGAGTAACCGAATGGTTGGTCGCAAGAAGCCTTTGCCAAACACAGATTTGTCACCAAACAGGAGATGCCAACCGAGATCATTGTCATCACCATCGTAATAACGGCCTAAACGATCTCGTTTACCTTCATAAATTTCGGTATAGCCCACATCTTTGCCATCAATTCCAACGATTAATAAACGGTGATGGTCATCTGCTAACATTTTGTCGAAGTAAACTTGTAACTCTAGTTCCGATTTATTTAACTGCCACTGAGGAATTACATGTGGCTCATGCATCCATTGATGTAATAAAGGAATATCCTGTGGATATTGCACTTGGCGTAAGTAGTACTGTGTACCATCTTCAAAGTATTCAAAATAATCTGGTAATTGCTGAGAGATAGTTTTCATATCGAACCTATAAAATGACGAATAAAATTAGCCCGCTTTAGCTTGGCGTGGTTGTTCTGCCCATGTTTTCAATGTTTCTGGGCTAACTGGATTTGCAATAGGATCAAGGAAGACAGGAACAGGACGTTCTGCTTCATCGTTATAACTTGTGGTAAATAGACGTACACGGTTTAGACAAATTTTGGTGTAACTTGGACGCAGCATGGCGAATTTATCAGCACGTTCAGCCAGTTCTGGATGTTTTTGGTTAAACTCAACAATCGTGTTGGAAATGGTCTGCCAAAAATCAAGCTCAGAATATTCAGGATAGTCTTGCAAGAACACATTACAGATATAACGGTAATGCACCATGAACAGACCTGTGAAAATAAAATGGCTTAGATCGGTCGCTTCGTGACGGAGTAATAAATCTGCTTCAGATGGTAACTGAGTTAACTCAGGAAAATCCTCATCCACTAAATTGATGTCGTCAATGAAGTCTTTTAATACCATTGCTTTCGGCACACCATTTTCATGTACCAACATTGTGTTCTCACCGTGTGGTGAAAATGCTAAACCATAACGATATAAGCAAAGTAATAATGGACTCATGCTTACTTGAGCAAATTGTGCTAACCAATCCAAAGGACTTAAACCTGATGCTTGGATCAACACGCTCAGGATCGATTGACCTGAAATATCACGGTGTAACAATGCTGCTTGAGATAACACTTGATGAGATGGATCAACATAACGATCAACACTTTCACGCCATAAACAACCGAACAGCTCTTTAAATTGATACGGTGCACCGTCAATGCGGTCAAAACACGGCTGATGGATAGTTAAAGTCGCAACTTCACCTAAGAAAATCACACCTGTATTTTGTAAGTCTTGATCTTGTTGATGAATTCTTTTTAACCATGCGGTCACTGCTGGAGCTGCTAGATTACGCTTTGAGGGTAATCCACGATAAACAGCGGTATTAAAAATACTGACAGGCAACTTAATGTAATGGCGTTGTAGGTTTGACGTATTGCATAATGTGCGGATTGATTGCATCGGCACATAGCTATCTTGGCTGATATTTAACTCAATAATTTTCTGATCCACAATCTCATTGGCATAAGTCGGAACAAGCCATTGATGCCATTGCCAAGCATGTACGGGAATCAAAAAGTAATTTTGTGGATCTAGGTTTTTTTCTTGGAGAATATTGATGAACTGCTGTAGTTCATTGGCATCAAATTCATGTTGATATAAACCGCAGGCACTCCAATCTTCAGTACTTCGATACTCTGCTAAATCACGATGTACGGCTAACCACAACACTTTAACTTCAGGTGAAAGCTCTGGTGCAGCGCTTAAATAATCATCATAACCAAAACCCATACGCCCTTTACTCATGATGAGCCAAGGATGACCACGTAGCATGCCTTCAACTTTGTAATGTGGCTCTGTCAAAACCGCTATACTTGGCAAACGTGTTTCATTGAACAAATGTGCTTCTGCCAGCCAAGTATTATTCATTTCTTTGATCAAATACGCTTTGGTAAATGGCTTAACATTAGAACTGTCAGACATTGCCACAATAAACTCATGTAAGTTCCAAGCAGGTTGATCATTTTCCTGACTATGAGTCACATCACGTACCGAAGCTTCCTGAATATTCCAGTGTCCGAGTAGATATTGATTTCCTTGAAACTCATACTGACGATTGCCTAAATCTAAACGATAACGCCCTGCTGACAATGCTTTAACTTCAATAATTTCTTCGTATAGAAACTCTGCAATCGCCATTTCAATAAGACGTTGTCCTGCGGCACGCCATTGCTGCTGATTAATTTTTAAAGTTGCAAAGTTCATATCAGTTTCTCATATGTTGAATGTACAGAAGCAGTTTGTGTACGTGTGTTTGCACCACGACGATTAGGATGCGCCGTCATCACGTTCTGTTCTGTTTTCTTGAAAATTGAATGGTTTTTATTGGGAGAATTTTCGCAAAGGCACTCGTTTGATTGTGCTTTGTCATCTGCCATACAAATTTTTGGATTTTGAGAGAGATTAAAGTGTTGGAATGTCTGCGCTTGATTGCCTAATTCATAAAGAGGCTCAGCAAGCAATTGATTAATGATCTTTGCTGCACGATAAGCACCAAGACCTAAATCAGGTGTGCCGACACCATGACTATGCATTTCCTGATTTTGAACAAAAATATGACCATTCAGCCGATGTACAACACGATAGTCGTCTGTAATCTGCCAACGCTGTTTATGATCAAACTCGATGTATGGCTTGAGCAACTGCATAAAACCAAAATCAGGCGTGAAATAACCCGTCGCGGCTACAAGAAAATCACAGTCGAGATGAAAAGACTGAGCTGTAGCACGATGCTGGAAATGCAGTCGGATTTTTTGTGTATCCAATGCTTCTGCATCTTTCAAATCACATTGACTATGTAAATGTGTCTGTAAGCTTTGACCTGCAATACTGCGGTGATAAAGTCTTTGATAAATTTCCCGAATGGTTTTTGCACTAATTCCCTTGTATAACAAGGCTTGTTGCTTTAACTGCTGTTCCTTTTGCTGCGCAGTCAAATCATAAAAATGCTGTGCATAATCTGGACTAAAATGTTCCAAACCTAATGGCGCATACTCCATCGGGAAGAAACCTTGAGAACGAGTAAACCAATGCAAATCAAACTGATGATTAACAGTATCTTGCTGTTCATCAAATAAGTCGATAAACACTTCAGCTGCAGATTGTCCAGAACCAAGTACGACCACATCGCCATGTAAATCTGTATCGGCATGCGTCATATACTGTGCTGAATGCAGACATTGTTGTGGACGGACTTTCTGAATCTTTGCCAAACATTCAGGCAAATATGGCACATTACCACTTCCAATCACTAAATGACGGCATAAATAACTTTGCTGAACACCGTTTGATTCAACGACTACTTTAAAACCTATCGTTTGAGGTTCAATCTTTAGAACCTGCGACTGGTATTCGATACAATCAAGTTGTTCTGCAACCCATTGGCAATAGTGGTTGTATTCACAACGTGGAATATGTGGCTGCTCTAAAAAGTAAAACTTATACAAACGTTGCTGATGACGCAGATAATTCAAAAAACTAAATGGACTGGTTGGATCAACCATCGAGACTAAATCTGCCATAAATGGCACTTGTAATACCGTATTAGGTAGTTGCATACCTGCATGCCAATCAAATTGCGCCTTTTGCTCAAAAAATACGTAATCGAGTGAGCTTTTGTTTTGTAGCAAACTAGCAAGACTTAAATTAAAAGGTCCTAGACCAATTCCAATAAAATCAAGCATAACTGACATCCTTCTGTGAAATACGCAGTGGATTTGGCAGTTGCACGTAAACAGATTGATTTTCTACAGGTGCGATCAACTCGTCTAATTCATGCAAACGTGTCAGCAAGTTGCCTTTATAAGGCAGCGTTGAATTGAACAGTAGTCCTTGTATTAAGGTACTCTCAGGATATTGCTGTAATTGCTCTTCTAAAAATCCAGTTAGATGCGCTAACAATTCATCTTCAGTGATATAGCCTGTTGCACCGATGGCATTAATAATCCCGAACAAAGTATTGCCAAAGAAATAATAACTAAAATGTTCATCAACAAAAGCTTTCGGACCTACCGCAAAGGCTTTTTCTTTCAGTTCAGGAAGTGCTTGCAGAATTTCAGTGGCAAATTCTTCAATATAATAAAAACCTTGGTTATCACGTAACCATAAAGTTTTAGGAAAATGGTTTTCGAGTTCTAATAATACATTTTGTTGATGTGACTCAAATGCCATACCATAACGATGGTATAGATACATCAAAGGCTGCAAACTGACTTCGAGGAACCGATTAAACCAATCTGAAGCAATCTCTGAAACTTCAGCATCAGGATGGGCTTTCGCAATTTTTGCAAATAAGGCATTAAAACGATTTAAAGGCTTGATCGGATGATCTTGGCACAAAGATGCGATACAAGTGACTTGTTGTTGTGGATGGAATGGTTGATCTCGGAAAATACAAATACTTTCATTGATCACTTCATCATCGATTTTTAAAGCGATCCAAGCTGGATCATTGACTGCTTTTAGACTTGGACACTGTTTAAGAATATTTTGCCCAAACTCACTATGCCACAGACGATGTGTCAATTCACCACGATGACATTCTTTGGCCAAATTCACTCGAATAGAATTGGTAATCATCACTGAAAGTGACGGCTTCATCATCCAAGGTGCATTGAAGCTCGCTAATGTGCGTATGGAAGTGGTTGGAGAGAATTGCCAACCACGCAAGCCCAAATCAATCAGTTGCCCTGTTTGCTTTAATCGTTCAAACCAAGCTTTGCCCTGTACATAACGCGCTTGCCATGGATGTAAAGGAAGTAACTTATATTCCGCATGTGTCTTTAATAAATTGAGATCACTTTCAGATAAATACCACTGTAACGCAGTTTTTAATTGCGCTGAAATAGGTTCATCAGTCGCACTACCTTCTGCAATATAATCTTGGTGCACTAGCCAATAATGAAGTTGAGTCTTACCTTTATTTTCAGGAGAAAAGTTTAACCAATCTTCATGAACAAAGCCTGTCCTACTTTTTGGCGCGGGATGCATACTATGCCCTAAAATCAAAGCTTGCTCTGTTTCAATAAAGCTTTGCCCTGCTTTTACTAAATCATCAAATTCATATTCACGATTTTGTAAAAACTGTTGTAGCGCATCTCGACTTTGAATCCATTTTTCAACTAATGAAGCAGCATCTAGATGAACAGCGGCTTCTTGAACAAGTTCTTCTAGCAACAACCCAACAATTGCTACAGGACTAAATACCTTAATTTTTTCATCGATGATAATTTGCGGAAGATCTGCTAAGCGATGTCGCCCCACACAGCTCACATAAGATAAAGGGAAAAAGCAACGTGCTTGAATAGAGGTAATCGGTATTGATAACAGCGTCAAACCTTGGCTAAACGTCTGTAGTTGAAGAGATTGCTGACTTTTATGAAGCAAGTGACCTTTGCCAGTTTCTTGCGTATATGCATTGACGAAATGTTGTAACGCCAACCGATTAGCAAGTGAATGCATCTGTCGATATCCTCTTTCAAAAGAGTTAATTTGTTTTTCGAAATGTTTTAGGCCTGAAACACATCTTAAGTACAAGGGAGTTTGTAGTTAAGATAGAACTAATGATAATTATTATCATTTACTATTTCAATTCCATAAAAGAACCTAGAAAAACAACACTAAATCATTGAATTTATTTTGTTTAACAAGGAATATTGCTCAGTAAAGATACAAAAAGATAATAATAATTCTCATTAAATAAAATGATCAGCTTGTAGCCATCAATAGTTTTTATAGATGTATAAAATTTTTAAATAGTCTCAAATGTAATATTTCCCCACATCAAAAATCTAATATGTCAAAAAATGGGGTATACGGATTTAATGGTTGATGGGGCTTTGTTGCATAAAGATTTTAAAGATAGAGCTTTCCTAAGTTGTTTAAATTTAAGTGACAACTTGGGTATGAGCTCGGCCTAATTCCATAAATTTATTTAATACTGCCACACGTGCATGAATCT
>NZ_PQLP01000061.1:0-12398 GCF_002918965.1 Acinetobacter sp. ACNIH3
TGTTCAAATGGCGATTCAGCGTTTAATTGGTTTTGGGAAAAAAGAAGAGTTTAAGGAAATTTTGGCAATTTTAAGAAGGCAGAAGCCTGATAGGATAAGGGTTCTGTGAAATTTGTCGTGTACAGAGGTAAACCTGATAGATTCTTGATATCCATTGCTTGCTCTTGTTATTTTAGATTTTGGAATGATCTTTAAATTCTAGATGGATGGAGGCTCAGACATCAATTAAAAATTGTATGATTGGAGTATGCAGGGTTTATACCTTGGCTTAAAAATAAATATAAAAAATAAGTTCAATGAGGAATACTGATGAAAGCAAGATGTTTATGTGGTGCGACTCAGTTTGAAGTACAACTCAGGAATCATGAAGTTGCTGCCTGTCATTGCTCGATGTGTCGTCGCCAGACCGGTGGGCCATTAATGGCTATTGATATCGAAGATATTCATTTTGTCGATCAGCAGTATTTATCTGTTTTTAACTCTTCAGAATGGGCGGAGCGCGGCTTTTGTAGTATTTGTGGTACTTTTATTTTTTGGCGAACCAAAGATCATTCATTTGCCAATATCAATGTGTTTACATTGGAGGAATTACCTGAGGATCTGGATTTTAATCTAGAGATCTATGTGGATCACCAGCCAGCCTTCTATTTATTTAATAATCAGAACCAAAAAATGACTGAAGCTGAAGTCATCGAGATGTTTAATTCGGATCGCTCATAATTTTAGTTTTGAAAGTGCAAAATTTAAGGTTAAATTTAAAGAGAACAAATAAAAAACCCGCGATAAACGCGGGTTTTTTATTTAAAAACTTGAGAAAGTCTCTAAATTATTTAGCAGCTTTTTCAGCTTCGATAGAAGCAATCGCAGCATCTACGCCTTCGATTGAATCAGCAGCTTTCTTGATACGAGCAAGTGCATCAACCAGTACTTCGTCAGCAGTTGCGTAAGAGATACGCATGAAGCCGCCTAGACCGAATGCATCACCAGGAACGACTGCAACACCAGTTTCTTCCAGTAACCAAGCAGAGAATTCTGTGCAAGATTTAAGACCTTTGGCACGAATCAATGGTTTGATGTTTGCATATGCATAGAATGCACCGTCCGCAGGTAGGCAAGAAATACCATTGATATTATTTAAGCCTTTTACAACCAGGTCATGACGACGTTTGAATGCTTCAATCATTGGCTCAAGTACGTCTTGAGGACCATTCAATGCAGCTTCCGCAGCAACTTGTGAAATAGAAGTCGGGTTAGAAGTTGATTGAGACTGGATTTTCTTCATTGCGCCAATCAGTTTCGCAGGACCAGCTGCATAGCCGATACGCCAACCAGTCATTGCATAGGCTTTAGACACACCATTTAATACGATTGTACGGTCATAAAGGTCTGGAGCAACAGTTGCGATATTGTAGAACTCGTCATCCCAACGGATTGGTTCATACATGTCATCAGATGCGATATACACTTCTGGATATTTACGCAGTACTGCAGCTAAAGCTTCTAGTTCAGCTTTCGTATAGATCATGCCAGTCGGGTTAGAAGGGCTGTTCAATACCACTAGACGAGTTTTGTCAGTGATCGCCGCTTCTAATTGTTCAGGAGTAATTTTGAAACGTTGTTCTTCACCACATTTCACAATAACAGGAACACCTTCAGCAATGATCACCATATCAGGGTAGCTTACCCAGAATGGTGCAGGGATGATGACTTCATCACCTTTGTTTAACAAGGCAAGTGCCAGGTTAAAGAATGATTGCTTACCACCACAAGAAACCAGGATCTGGTTTGCTGCATAGTCAAGGTTGTTGTCACGTTTGAATTTGGCAATAATGGCTTTTTTAAGACCTGGCGTACCGTCTACAGCGGTGTATTTGGTGAAACCGTTGTTAATCGCTGCAATTGCTGCATCTTTGATGTGTTGTGGTGTATCAAAATCTGGTTCACCTGCACCCAAGCCAATTACGTTATGACCAGCAGCTTTAAGTTCAGCAGCTTTGTTAGTCACAGCAAGCGTTGGGGACGGTTTGATGGCATTTACACGATCAGAGAGACGTACGTCCACGGCGGTATTCCTTCTTATAGGGATTAAAAAATAAAAAGCACAATATCTTAGCCTATATTGGTGCACATTAGGCAAAAGAATTTATAAAACTTTACGGAAAAAGTGTTTTGATAGCCGAAGTTTATCTTGAACTTCGATGTTAAGGCGCAGTAACTGAAGGCTTTCAGGCTAAACTTGAAATCTATAAAATATGTGAAATATAAAATAAAAAAGGCTACCTATGGGTAACCTTTTTTGTGCGCTTCCTGTAAGGATTATGCCGTAAAACGTGACAAATCTTCTTCAGGGCGGGCAGTCAGGACTTCTACGCCATGTTTTGTTACTAAAAGAGTATGCTCATATTGCGCAGATAATTTGTGATCCTTGGTCACAACCGTCCACTTGTCACCCAGCAATTTGGTTTGCCAAACACCTGCATTGACCATTGGTTCAATCGTAAATGTCATACCTTCTTCTAAGATCATACCGGTATTTGGCTGGCCATAATGCAGCACCTGCGGTTCGTCATGGAAAGTGGTGCCGATGCCATGACCACAGTATTCACGTACTACGCTAAAACGTTCAGATTCCACATATTTTTGGATCGCATGACCGATATCACCCATGGTTGCACCTGGCTTAACTACTGCGATACCACGATACATCGCTTCTTGAGCGACTTTACATAAACGGTTCGCCAGAATAGAAGTTTCACCCCCCACGATGTACATCATGTTGGTATCGCCATGAAAACCATCTTTGATGACAGTCACGTCAATATTAAGAATATCGCCTTTTTTCAGGATCTTGCCTTCAGAGGGAATACCGTGACAGACCACATGGTTGACTGATGTACAGATGGTATGCTGGAAAGCAGGACGGCCTGGCGCTGCGCCATAGCCCAGACATGCTGGAATCGCATTCTGTACATTTACAATATAGTCATGACAAATCGTATCCAATTCAAGCGTTGATACACCTGGTTTGATATGCGGTTTGATCATATCCAAAACTTCTGCCGCCAGTCGTCCAGCTACACGCATCTTTTCGATATCTTCAGCGGATTTGATTAAACGACGGGGAGCTTGATAAGTAGTGTTCATGATCTCTAAAAACTTTTGGAAATTTGTGTGCGACTATGGTATAAATAGCCGCCCATTTTATCAAATGCTTTTTCGTGAATATATTTGCGTAGCTTGATGAATGGTGTATTAAAAATCCGCACATATATCGTCACATTACTCTGGGTGCCCGCAAGGGTGGAGAATGCGGATATATGGAGGCCTAACCCAAATCTTTAAGGTAAAGAAAATGGCAGATTACAACGTAAGCATGCGCGACCTTCTACAAGCTGGCGCGCACTTTGGTCACCAAACTCGTTTCTGGAACCCAAAAATGCGTCAATACATCTTTGGCGCGCGTAACAAAATTCACATCATCAACCTTGAGCACACTGTTCCTGCGTTAAATGATGCTTTGAACTTTGCTAACCAATTGGCTAGCAAAAAGAACAAAGTTTTGTTCGTTGGTACTAAACGTGCAGCTTCTGCAATCATCCGTGAGCAAGCTCAACGCGCTGGTCAACCATACGTTGATCACCGTTGGTTAGGTGGTATGTTGACTAACTGGAAAACTCTTCGTCAGTCAATCAACCGTCTAAAAGACCTTCAAACTCAATCTCAAGACGGTACTTTCGCTAAGCTGACTAAACGTGAAGCTCTTGAGCGTACTCGTGAGATGGAAAAACTTGAACGCGGTCTTGGTGGCGTTAAAAACATGGGTGGTTTACCTGACGCACTATTCGTAATCGACGTTGATCACGAAGCAATTGCAATCAAAGAAGCTAAAAACCTTGGTATTCCTGTAATCGGTATCGTTGATACAAACTCTAACCCAGACAACGTAGATTACGTTATTCCGGGTAACGACGATGCGATCCGTGCAGTTACTCTTTATGCTTCTGCTATGGCTGACGCGATTCTTGCTGGTAAAGAATATGCTCAATCACAAGCAAATGCACAAGCTAAAGCAGAGGAAGCTCCAGCTTCTGAGGCTTAATGCGTTAGACGCTAGCTTGTCATTTTTGCGACACGTGATGGTGGCAAAGTAAGCGTCGTGTATGCAGGCGGCCCATGAGAATCCTCTGGGCCGTTTCTGTTCTATAAAGAATTCATTTTCTACCGAATTTAGGAGATAAACATGACTGCAGTTACAGCAAGCATGGTTAAAGAATTGCGTGATCGTACAGGTCTTGCAATGATGGAATGTAAAAAAGCTTTGACAGAAGCTGGTGGTGACATCGAACTTGCGATCGATAACCTGCGTAAATCTGGTCAAGCAAAAGCAGCTAAAAAAGCTGGTAATATTGCTGCTGACGGCGCGATCACGATCGCTCAGGAAGGCAACAAAGCAATTCTTTTAGAAGTAAACTGTCAAACTGACTTCGTTGCTAAAGACGAAAACTTTGCTGGTTTCTCTGCTAAAGTTGCTGCTGCTGCTCTTGCTGCTAACGAAACTGATGTTGCTAAAATCGCTGAACTTAAACTTGAAGATGGTGCTACTGTTGAAGAAGCTCGTATCGCGCTTGTTCAAAAAATCGGTGAAAACATCCAAGTACGTCGTGCGAAAATTGTTGAAGGCGAAAATCTTGCAGTTTATAAACACGGTCTTAAGATCGGTGTTGTTGTGTCTTATACAGGTGACGACGCGACTGGTAAAGGTATTGCAATGCACGTTGCTGCGTTCAACCCGGTTGCAGTTTCTGCTGAACAAGTTCCAGCTGAGCTAATTGCGAAAGAAAAAGAAATCGCTGAAGCGAAAGCACTTGAATCTGGCAAACCAGCAAACATCGTTGAGAAGATGGTTGTAGGTTCTGTTGAGAAATACCTGAACGAAGTTGTTCTTGAGCGTCAACAATACGTTATCGACAACGACAAAAAAGTTGCTGAAATCCTTAAAACAACTGGTACTACAGTTGCTCAATTTACTCGCTTCGAAGTGGGTGAAGGCATCGAGAAGAAAGCTGAAATGAGCTTTGCTGATGAAGTTGCTGCTGCTCAAGCTGCTGCTGCTCAATAATTTTTACCTTTAGGTAAAAGTTAGAAAAAGCCCCATTTAATGGGGCTTTTTTTATGATTAAGTCATTACTGATCAGGGGAGAATGATGGCAAATAAAGCAAATATAGGGATTGGGGCAGTCATCGTACTACTGGTTGCTGCTTATTTGGGACTTGATCTTTCTGAGTCCAGGCAACAGACCAATACTTTCACACCTGTACAGGAAGCTACTGAACAACATAAACAGCAGCCTGATCGTGCAAATATTAATACGATAGATACTGGTATTGCACGTATACAACAGGCTTATCAGCAAATACAAAGTGATATTCAGGTTCAAGGTGCAGGCGGGGTGATTGCGATATTAAAAGATGATAATGAAGGGTCTCGTCATCAGAAGTTTATTTTAGAACTGAACAATGGCCATACCGTGCTGGTCGCTCATAATATTGATCTGGCACCGCGTATTTCAAATATTCAAAAAGGCGACATGGTCGAATTTTTTGGTGAATATGAATATAGCGAAAAGGGAGGTGTCATTCATTGGACCCATCATGATCCAGGTCGAAAACACATTGACGGCTGGTTAAAATATCAAGGAAGAACCTATCAATAAGGTCCTTCCTATGAAGGAAAATGAGAAATAGCGCTAAATGCGCTTCATTTCGCTTATTTGGCGACTTTTCCAAAAAGGAATTACTTTACCTAGATAGGCATCCATGCACCAAATCGGGCCAATAAGAAGGAATTGGAGGTCTTTAAAAAAAGAAGGCTTTTTACCTTCCACTTTATGCCCATAAAACTGGCCAACCCAGGCAAAAACAAATAGCCCGATATAAAAACCGACGCCGACTGGCAGGATCCAGATCAACCAGGCCATAACTAAAGTCAGTGCTGCCATAGCAACCGCCAATACAATATCAAGACGCGTATAAAAGATCATCGCCAAGACAACCAGTAATGCAGTGAGTAATGCACTGAAGTGAGCAAGAATACCAATAATAGAAAAATAGATGGTGGGAACGCAGACCCAGTGGATCAGCTTGTTAGTCTTGTTCTGATGACTGTCGCTGTATTCATCAAACCATTCCGTTACAGTTTTCATTTTCCACTCCTGCTGCTTCTATTTCTTAAAATATAAAGCAGAACAGGGTGGTGGTCAAAACGCACTCGTCAGGAAGTCAGCTTACTGGAGAAAGACCAATAGACGAGCAGGGTGGATAAGAGCAGTAACAGTACACCTGAAATAAGTTCTAATTTAAGCACAGCAAATCATTCCATAAAAAAAGCCACATTATCTGTGGCTTTTGGTCAAATGCGTTAATAAGCTAAATCTTAAGATTAAGAGTTTGGCCCTTGTACACGCTCAATACTAACTTTGGCAGTACCCGCATTGGTGATGCCAATTTGCTTGGCTGCACCATAAGATAAATCAAGTACACGGTTGCCATGGAATGGACCACGGTCATTTACTTTCACTACCACACTCTTACCATTGTTCTTGTTAGTCACACGAATGTAACAATTCAATGGGAGGCTGCGGTGAGCTGCAGTCATTCCGTTCATGTCGAAAGTTTCGCCGCTAGCCGTTTTACGGCCGTGGAACTGACGACCATACCAAGATGCTGTACCAGTCTGGCTGAATTTACGAACTGTGTTGGAAGCAACAGTGTTCAGTTTTTCAATCACTGAAGGCTCATCTTCAGGGATTTCAATTTTAGCTGCAATCGTTTCACGACGAACTTTATCGCCAGAACGCTCAGTGATTGAAAGGCTGTTTAAATTTGTAAAGTTTGAATTGAAGCTTTGAGCTTCACGATTCAGAACACGTGTGGCAACACGCGAACGGTCATTATCATTATTTAATGATGATGACTGGACCAATTCTGCCTGCGACTGCGTCAGTGTGACGGTCGTGGCAATGGCCATTAAGTATTTGATTGAAGAATGCATCGAATCAACTCCTAGCAGCGGGTTCAAAAGGTTAATCTAAAGTGCTGAAAAACCAAGTAAACGAGCCCGATATTTAACTTATGCAACTACATTTGACGAAATGGATAATATTCATGCCGGCAATAGCCTGTCTAGTCTTTAATTAAAATAGTCTTGAAAAGAACGTAAAATAAACAATAATTGGTTAAAAAATAACCATAATTGTAACAAGGTATGAAAAAAGTCCAAAATTTGAACTATTTCTCATAAATATTTGTTGACTTTTGTGTCTTGCGGTAAATAAGAGCCTTATCGACTCACGATTTCTGTACCTAACAACCACAAAGCAGTGGCGTACATTCGGCTGCGATTATAGGTGGTAATCACCTGAAAGTTTGGATAAGTAATATAGTAAATCGGCCCATAATTTTCTTGCAATTGAATGACATTGACCAAATCCAGATCGTCGATTTTTACGATCGGATTCATAGGACTAATTCCTTGAGTTTTTAATACACCATAGGGTGTTGGCTGGGTCAGGTCCTTGGCAATTATTGCATCCGGATTTGAACCAGCATAACGTGCAGGGAAAGCAATTGGCTGGTTGCGTTGCCAGCCATGCTGAGCCAGATAATTGGCAATTGAACCAATAGCGTCCACAGCAGAGTTACGAAGATCAATATGACCATTGCCATCATAGTCAACACCAAACTTGGGAATATTGCTTGGCATAAACTGGGGATAACCGATCGCACCGGCATAAGAACCCACTACGGAGTTGGTTGACACCCCATCTTTATACGACCAGGCAATCAGGGCAGAAAGCTCATCCTGAAAGTATCCATTGCGGCGATCACCATTAAATCCAAGAGTGGCTAATGCATCACGGGTAATAAAAGAGCCTTTGTTGCTGCCAAAACCGGTTTCTACTCCCAGAATCCCAAGAATAATCGCCTGTGGTACACCAAACTGCTGTTCAGCACGATTCAGGGTATCGGCATACTGCTGTTTAAAACGCACACCACGCTGAATAGTACTCTCAGCCAGAAAATTGGTTTTATAGCTATACCACGGTTTGCTTTCACCTGGACGGCTCATGATGCTCAACACATTCGGCAAATTGCGTGTACCATTCATGGCCCAGTCAATCTGTTCATTACTTAAACCATACTGTTGCATGGTTTTGATTTTAAAAGCGGAATAAGAGGGATGCGTTTGGAAATCATTGGCTTGGCTAAAACTACTAAAACTTAGTGCAGCGAATACCAGAGAAAGTCGTTTAAGTTTTTTATAAAAATGTGGTTTTAACATCTGACAGTGATTTCCAATTTCATGAATGAGTTGGCAATAGGGGGCATCCTGCACTTCTATTTATGCCCGAAAAAAGAGGCAAAAAATCGATAAAATCTTGTAAACAGAACACAATTGCTCAGGACTATTAAAGATAACATTGACTGGATAATGACATCCAACTGCTTTGACAAAAAGAGACAAAGTATGGCTATTTTTAACGCATTTTTCTTGTGAAGATGCATTTACTGTAACAAGCTATTTCATTGGCAATAAAAAAGCCCGACATCAGCCAGACTTCTTTTATCAACTTATATTAAGAATAGAACAAAGTATCGTGGTATTCCGCCATTGCCTTTAGTTCATCCTTGTTTAATTTCAAGATGATTTTATCAGCAGCAATGTTGATTGCCTTGATCACTGCAGAAGCACCAATATCCGCCGCTTTACGTTTAATCATGCCCAGATCCAGGGTTTTGTTAAAATCCACCATGAAATGACGTACAGTCGCCTCACCAAACTCCTTATAGAGATTGCTCAAGGTCTGTTTGTCGATTTCATTGCCTGCTTTTACTTCAGCAAAATGGTACTTAAGGTTAGTGACCAGATTGGCATCCAGAGATTCACCGATACGGATGTTGCCTTCAGGATCCTTAAACAGACTGCGTTCAGAAAAGGCAATGGATTCACGTACCACCTCATTGGGAGCTTTGCCCAATAACTGCTTGAGCAAGACTGCTACCGTGGACTTGATATATCCTGCCAGTTTTTCCGCAGTATCACGCTTATCACTTGCTGGGAACTTGCGTACAAGTTCAGTCAAAATGGCATCAATGATCTCATCATTGATCATTAATGCCGTTTTGTCACGAAGTGGATACAGCGGTTCGCTGGAGTTTTTATTTTTCTGTGCAGTCTGAATTGTATTTAAAAGTTCTGCTGAAGGAATAAATCCAAAAAAAGGCATCGTTAAACCTCAATGTTTCTTATTGTCGCGCTAAACGAATAGGGCGAGGCATCCATGTGAAGTCCGATACACGGCAAGGGTTGATATCCAATCCACCACGGCGTGTATAGGTCGCATATACCATTAGCTTTTCCGGTTTTAGATTTTGCCAGATATCGGCAAATATCTGTTCCACACATTGTTCGTGGAAACCGTTGTGCTGACGATACGAAATAATATAAGCCAATATGCTCTTATAACAAGGTTTTTTACCTTGATAGCGTATAAATACTGTACCCCAGTCCGGTTGTCCAGTGACTGGACAGTTACTTCTTAATAAATGTGAATAAAGCTGAACTTCGACATTTTCATCACTTTCATTATCTAGAGCCAATAACGTCGCATCAGGATGATTTTCCAGACGTTCTGGGATCAGTTCATCCAGGCAGATTCCTTCAGGCTTGGCAATGTCCAGCTCATCTATATGGAACAGATCTAGCTTTACGTCCGCTTCAGCGGCTTTAGATAAATCCTGTTCGACTGTCGCAATAAAAGCTGCTTTAGACTCAAACTTGGCAAAATTCAGACTGTTGAAATACAGCTTAAGAGATTTGGATTCGATCAAGTTTGGAGAAGATGCGGGTAAAGTCATTCGACCAATTGCGACCTGTGGTACACCGGCAGCATTTAACCAGGATATTTCAAAAATATGCCACCAGTCCGTACCTTGTTGAATAGCTTCAATATGAGCATATTTCTCACGCGCAGGTGCACGTGAAATTGGGTACAGAATCTCCGGTTGATATTCTGTTGGATAGTTGGTGTCTTTACCAAGAAGAGAATGTTCTACACTCATTATTCACGCATTCCTGAACCACGAGACAATAAATAGTAAGCAATACCGTATAACACAGCACACCAGAAGGTAATCACAGCCAATGAAATGGAAACATTCACATCGCTATGACCTAAAATGCCGAAACGGAATGCATTCACCATATAGACGATCGGGTTAATTAAAGAGAGATTTTGCCAAAAAGGGCTTAAAACACTGATGGCATAGAATACACCACCCAAATAAGTCAGGGGAGTCAGCACAAAAGTGGGGATAATCGAGATGTCATCAAAGGATTTGGCATATACCGCATTAATAAAGCCACCCAATGAAAACAGTAGCGAAGTAACGAGTACTGTATATATAGTGACGAACCAGTTAGTAATATATAAGTCAGTAAAAAATAGACTCATGCTGGTCACAATAATTGCCACCAAAATACCACGTGCCACGCCACCTAGAACATAGCCCCACAGGATTGCATGTAGCGGTACCGGACTCATAATCAGTTCTTCAATGCTCTTTTGAAATTTAGAACTGAAGAAGCTAGAAGATACGTTGGCATAACTGTTGGTAATGACCGCCATCATGATCAAACCGGGCACAATGAACTGCATATAGCTAAAGCCGCCCATTTCTCCAATCCGTGAACCCACCAGATTGCCAAAAATTACGAAATATAAAGTCATGGTAATGGCAGGTGGAAGTAGGGTTTGGGGCCAGATCCGCATAAAGCGGCGGATTTCTTTATAAATGATGGTATAGAGGGCAACGCCAAGCTGATTTAAATTCATTGCGCAGCTCCATTGAGGTTTTTCTCAACCATTTTCACAAACAATTCTTCAAGACGGTTGGATTTGTTACGCATACTACGTACTTGGATGTTCTGTGCTTCGAGTAACTGGAACAGCTCATTCATACTATGTGCTTTATCTAAAGTGACTTCCAATGTCATTGGATCGACCAGATTAAACTTCACCCCTATAATATCGAGCTGGAGAGGTTCGATTGGTTCAGCCAGATCGAAGATAAAGGATTCTTCATTTAGCTGATTGAGGAAGTTCTTCATGGTGGTGTCTTCTTTAATGACACCACGGTCAATGATTGCAATCCGGCGACACAGCATCTCTGCTTCTTCTAAGTAGTGAGTGGTCAGAATGATTGATGTACCTTTATTGTTCATCTCATTCAGAAAGTCCCACATCGAGCGACGCAGCTCGATATCGACACCCGCCGTTGGTTCATCCAGAATTAACAGTTTTGGTTCATGCATCATAGCACGGGCGATCATCAGACGACGTTTCATCCCGCCTGAAAGCATACGTGCCTGTGTAGCGCGTTTTTCCCACAAACCCAGTTTGTTTAAATATTCTTCGGCACGTTCTTGAGCAATTTTCTTTGGAATACCGTAATAACCCGCCTGCGTAACAAGGATGTCGAACGTTTTCTCGAACTGGGAGAAGTTGAATTCTTGTGGTACTACGCCTAAACACTGTTTCGCTTCAGAAGGGTGAGTATCCAAGTTGTGACCAAAAATCTCAACAGTCCCAGAGGTTTTTCTTGTTAAGGAACTAATAATGCCGATGGTTGTAGATTTACCTGCACCATTCGGGCCGAGCAGGGCATAAAACTCACCCTCTGGTACATCCAGATTAATACCTTTTAATGCTTGAAAGCCATTGCGATAGGTCTTTGACAAATCCCTTAAGGTCAATGCATCAGTCATGGAGATCTCAAATGGTGAAAAATTGAGATATTGTGAGTGATCTGTATAAATAAGCCAAGTGATTGAGTGGGAATTCTTTTATAAAGGTGTGAGAAGATTGTTCAAAGCGTAGTCACTAAAATTACTAGCTTATATATAGTTGTTTACCTTATGCGATTTTTTGTTATGATGTGCGCACTCCTCATATAAGCGCTCATAGCTCAACTGGATAGAGTACAGGTCTCCGAAGCCTGTGGCGTGGGTTCGAGTCCCGCTGAGCGCACCATTTCCTTATTCCATCACATCCGACTTAATTTTAATATTATTAAAAATTAATAATTTATATCTGTCTATTGTCCGATAATATTCGAAGGTGTTTTAGGATGCCGCAAGTTTTTATGGTAATTTTTTGCGGTACCTCCTGTTTCTTGAAAAATATGTATTGTAAAAAGATGCCTAAATTATTAGACCTCTTTCATAAATCATTTTTTGCTCAGTTCCAAGTTGTAGATTCCAGCGATTAAATTGAATCTCAAACCAAGCCTTTTACCTCTATTTCGATAACGCTCAGCAAGGATTTTGAAGGTTTTCA
>NZ_PQLP01000062.1:0-12348 GCF_002918965.1 Acinetobacter sp. ACNIH3
CATTAAAAGCCAAAAGACACTGTAAATTGGATCCTGAATTGAAAATCTATAATCAAGAAATCAATAAAAGAAGAATCGGAATTGAGCATGTATTTGGCAGCCTGAAAACCTTCAAAATCCTTGCTGAACGTTATCGAAATAGAGGTAAAAGGCTTGGTTTGAGATTCAATTTAATCGCTGGAATCTACAACTTGGAACTGAGCAAAAAATGATTTATGAAAGAGGTCTATTGCAACTTCATTATTGGCAGCGTGTGGCGGCGGTGGGGGTGGTTCATCAAATCCGGGGTTTTCTTCAAAGACTGTAGATGGGGTAGCTGTAGACTTTTATCTTAAAGATGCCACAGTTACTTTAGATGATTGTAATGGAAAGACAGTTATCACAAATGAACAAGGTAAATTCCAATTTGTTACCACCCAGGATTGTCAAGCCTCTGCTTTAACTATCACAGGTGGCCAAGACATTGTTACGAATAAAGAATTTACTGGTACTTTGAAAGTTAAAAAAAATAATTTTGAAAATGCCAATATTGTTGCAAGCCCTTTAACTACTTTAGAAGCCATCTTAAAGCCTGAAGACTTTAAAAAAGTTCTCGAAAACCTAGGCTTTAATCCTAATGAAAATGTAAGTACGTTTGACCCTGTACAGAAAGGTACAGCGCAACAGCTTGCTACAGTCTTTTTAATTCAACAATTACTAACTCAGATCGAAGATTCAATTGAATCAGCAGATCCAAGTAAAAATGCACTTGAGATTGCTGCACAAGCATTAGGAAATGTTTTAAAAGAACAATCCCTTATCAATGATGATCAAGAATTCAATCTTGATATTCTTGATAAGACATTAATTGAAGCTCAAAAAGAAGTAAGCAATATTGATACAGCAGCTATTTCATTAAGTGTCGGCAATATTGCTACGCTCCTGAATAATATTGATCTATCTACATTAGGTTCTGGAGATGGCCTAGTTAACTACCTTGAGAAAACACCAGAAACTCTAGATAAAATCAAAGATGCAATTCCAGAGCCGGTAACTCCTACTGATCCTACTGATCCTACTGATCCTACTGATCCTACTGATCCTACTGATCCTACCGATCCTACCGATCCTACCGATCCTACCGATCCTACCGATCCTGTAGATCCGGTTGTTACAAAAGAAATTAGCAGTTTTAAATTTGCAGGATTTAATATTTCTTCATTATTAGCTTCATCATCAGCAAATCCACTTAAGGTGAAGAAATCAGAGTTAGATAGCCTAGCAGTCCTTCAATTTGGTTTGTTAAATGCAAAAGATAATGACTCTGATAATGCTAATATTGAAATGAATATTACAGCTACTCGCGGCACTATCAATAAAACTCTAAACTTGGAATTTACAGAAGTAAAAGTGACTTTTAATGCAGTAGGTACGATTAAAAACTTCACTATTCCTGCTCAAAAAGCGATTAAGGTTTCATCTAATCTTTCAGACATTAATAATGTTAGTTTAAGTGCCAACCAAGACATTACCCTTAATGTACAAAATGGTACAATTAATTTAGTCGAAGCATTAAATCAAAGTACATTGGGACGAAATGCCTATTCAAAATATAAGAACTTAATCGCAGAAGGCGATGCTATTATGATCAATGCTAGTGTTGATTTGTCTAATTTTAATATTAGCAAAGACCTAGGATTAAATTCTAAACCAGCTAAATCTGCTAGCTTCGTTAGTCACTTTAAAGTGACAAATTAAGAATAGTATCTTAGTGATTTAAGCCAGTGTTACACACTGGCTTTTTTAACAATTCACTTGGTGATTAAAATAGTGAAAAAAATATTTTATATTTTTGTTTGTGCATCAACTTTTAGTACTGTAGCTCTAGCCACTACAGATCATTTATTTACACAAGCAAAGTCATTAGCAAAAAAAGATACTAAAGCTTCTTTTAGTGCTGGTATCGATATGGTCAATGATACTGTAGATATCTTTGACATTCGAGCTTCAGAAGGCGTAAGTGGGGATGCAGGCGACTATAAAGGGTTTCATCTGAAAGCTGACTATCAAATCTCACCATTATTTAATATTGAAGGTGCATATTGGCATCGTGAAATTGAATATGGGAAAGATACAAACGAAATTCAAACTCCATATTTAGCTTTAACTTTTAGTCCTGCAACTTTACAAACCTCTAAATCTGCGTTTGATTTAAAGCTGAGTGCATGGAGTAATATTTCCGACAATCTTAAAAAATCGGGTGCAACCAGTGTAAGTGGTTTTACTACTCCCTTACAGGATATTCAGGTTAAAGATATTAAAGATTTACAGTTTCAGTTAGATGGTATCTTTTCCCATCAAATTGATTTCATGAATCAGATTAATTTATTTACAGGTGTCGGCTACAGCAAAGTTTCTGTTGAACAACTCAAATTTCAAGCAACCCATGAGAAATTAGGGATGAATGGGTGCGCAGCAAATGTCACCGTATCTTCTAATAATCAATATACTGCGATCAGTACTCCACAATGTGATGAGCTTTTTACAGTCATTGTAGAAGGTGATGCCCGAGACTTCGGAGTTGATATTCAAAAAGACCTCAACTATGACAGCTATTATGCTTCTCTAGGCGGCTCATGGAACTGGCGTTACCGTCAATTCGAAAGTCAGCTCGCTTATCAATACCAACGTTTATGGCGCAAGGATATTGATGACCGAATCAGCAATTTTGGAAACTCACCGATCAAGGATAACCATACTTTTGGTGCCAAGTTTAGTTATGATTTTACTCCAAAGCTGACAGGCTATCTGCAAGGTCAACTGTTCCAAAACAACCTCGTTGGCTATGTACCTTTTCTGTATAACGGTGTCACAGCATCTCGTTTAGATAAACGCTATGGACTGGCATCTATCGGAATTCAATACCACGGTTTCTAGTTCAAAAAAGCCTGATTTGTTCAGGCTTTTTTTATTTGCTGAATGTCATATGACTCTAAAGTCACCTTAGGGCACATCTTGCCATTGGGTCCAAAGGCACAACGCTTAAAATAAGCCCTCACTGGTCGAATATAGGTTAAACCTCTATGCAGATTTTACAAAAACATGCCCCTGCCCTGAAAATCCGTGCCGGGCACTTGGCACGTGAGCTGATTCTGAAAGAAGGTTTACAACCCGAACAGGTGGATATTGTTCCTGGGGCTGCAGGGGGCCCGAAAGGTATCGGTATTCAGGGGTTGGATCAGGCAATTTTTGGTGATTTTCTCCCACGTGCTCCTCAGCGTAGAACCCTGGTGGGTTCCTCCATTGGCAGCTGGCGTTTTGCCAGTATTGCTGCTCATGGTGCTAAACTAGGAACCGAACGCCTAGCTGAACTGTATACCAACCTTTACTTTCATAAGAAAATGACACGTTTGGAAGTGAGCGAAGTCTGCCGCGGCATGTTATTCGACCTGGTCCAAGGCAAAGAGGCTGAGCTAGTTAATCATCCAGATTATCATCTGACCGTGTTGTCGATTAAAGCCCAACACATTTTCCAGAGTGACAAGGCCTTACCTTTACTGGCTTCTGTAGCCGGAATTGTTGGGACGACCGCAGTTGCACGCAAGCACAGCCGTCATTTTATGCAAAGGGTCATCAGCCAACCGAATATGGGTGAACAGTTTAAAATCGCTGAAGATGGATTTACCACGCATTATCATGCCCTGACTGAACAGAGTGTCCTGTCCTGGCTAATGGCTTCAGCATCTATTCCGGGGGTGATGGCAGCGGTGAACAATATTCCGGATGCACCGCAAGGTTATTACCGCGATGGTGGTTTAATTGACTATCACATTGACCTGCCCTTCCAGAGCAAAGGCATTGTACTGTATCCGCATTTTACTGACAGCATTACGCCAGGCTGGTTTGACAAGTTATTTAAACGCACCTCAAATCCGGAAAATCAGGCACGAACTTTGCTCATATCTCCATCGCCAGAATATTTGCAAAGTTTACCTTTAGGCCGTTTGCCAGACCGTAAAGATTTTACGCTAAAAGGCTTGGATCAAACCCAGCGGATTCAGCTCTGGAAGCAATGTATTGCTGAAAGTCAGCGTCTGGGCGATGAATTTCTGGAGCTGGTCGAGAAACAAAATTTTGCCGACCTGATGCAAGCCTTGTAATTGGGCGCAGCTGCCCGATTATTTGTATAATTGCCTTAATTTTTTGAGCTGTTGAGATTTATGCAGAAGTTTTTAGTGGTCCTGCAATATGCCTGTATTGCCTTTGGTCTTTATCTGATCTATAGCGTTGGCATGTCGCTATATACCCAGCAATTTGAGCTGATGGAACTGGTGGCCGATATTGGTACGATTCTGATCTGTATCGACTTGGGGGTGTTTTTATATACCAGTAAAGGTAAGTCTGGAATTAGCATGGAAGAATATGCAAAACGACTGGAACAGCCACCATCGAAACTGGTTTATGTGACACGAAAACTGGGGCATCTGGGTATTTTGCTGATCATCACTAGCTGGATTGTTCCGATGATCAATTCATAAAAATCAGACATAAAAAACCTCCCATTTGGGAGGTTTTTTATTAGTAATTAACGATTACTTGGAACCTTTAATCCCAGCTTGTAATAACAACGCACCCAAACCACCAATTTTTTGCTCTTGTGGTTTAGCCGCTTGCGGTTTCTTGCCCTGAGGACGCTCACCTTGCGGACGTGATTGCTGTGGACGTTTGCCTTGAGGCTTACGTTCACCACGTGCTTCATTGTTTTCACGGCGTGGCTGACGTGGTGCTTTCGCTGGGGCTGTCGAACCTTCAGGACGCATCGACAAATTCACGCGGTTACGTTCAGCATCCACATTCAAAACACGCACTTGCACGATTTGACCTGGTTTTACTACTTTATGCGGATCAGCGACAAATTCATTAGCCAGTTCAGAAATATGCACTAAGCCGTCTTGATGGACACCGACATCGACAAATGCGCCGAAGTTAGTCACGTTGGTCACTACGCCTTCCAGCTGCATGCCTTCAGTCAATTGTGCCACTTCGGTAATATCATCACGGAACTTGGCGGTACGGAATTCTGGACGTGGATCACGACCCGGTTTTTCCAGTTCGCTCAATACGTCTTGAATCGTTGGTAGACCAAATTTATCATCCACAAAGTCTTCAGGATTTACCTGGCGAATGATTTCAGTATTGCCAATAATGTCTTTTACCGTTGTTGCTTTCGCTTCAACAATTTTGCTGACCAAAGCATATGATTCAGGGTGTACTGCAGAAGCGTCCAGTGGCTCAGAACCATTTTGAATACGTAAGAAACCTGCAGCCTGCTCAAAAGTACGCTCGCCTAAACGTGGCACTTTTTTCAACGACTGACGGTTATCAAAACGGCCATTTTCCTTACGGAAATCGACAATTTGCTGTGCAATCGATTTATTCAGACCGGCGATATAACCCAAAATCGCAGAAGATGCCGTATTGACATCAACACCCACCGAGTTCACACAGTCCTCTACCACTGCTTCAAGGGTTTTCGCCAGACCAGTCTGATTCACATCATGTTGATACTGACCTACACCAATCGATTTTGGATCGATTTTCACCAGTTCAGCCAATGGATCCTGTAAACGGCGTGCAATCGAAACCGCACCACGGATCGATACATCCAGCTCTGGAAGTTCTTGAGAAGCCAATTCAGAAGCAGAATAAACAGAAGCGCCTGCTTCAGACACAGAAACACGGGTCAGTTTCAGGTCGCTGTTTGCTGCCATCATTTCAGCTACTAGCGCTTCAGTTTCACGGCTTGCCGTACCATTCCCAATCGCAATCAGGTCGACATTGAACTCACGGCATAAACGTGTCAGCTCGGTCAGTGAACCTTCTTTATCATCTTTTGGAGCAAATGGATAAATGGTGCTATGTGCTAGAACATCGCCAGATTCATTCACGACTGCCAGTTTCACACCTGTACGGATACCCGGGTCAACGCCCAGCGTCGTACGCGCGCCAGCAGGTGCAGAAAGCAGTAAGTGACGTAAGTTTTCTGCAAATACGTTCATTGCTTCAGATTCAGCAGCCAGACGTTTTTCAGTCAATAAAGAATGCTCAATCGTCGGGCGGACTTTACCCAGCCAGAACAGTTTCGCAGTCTGTTTCAGGAAATCCTGACGAGACTGGGGCTGAATGGCATCCAGATTATATTCGGTTTCAATACGTGCCAATGGAACATCGTCTTCGCCATCCACTTTCAGGCCCAGGACATTTTCCTGACGGCCACGCAGCATTGCCAACAAACGATGCGAAGGAACTTTGTTCAGGTTTTCAGAGAAATCGAAGTAATCACGGAATTTCTTGCCAACTTCTTTTTTCTCATCAGAAGCAACCAAACTTTTTAAAATGGCAGTTTTTGCAAATGTCGCTTTCAGCTCAGTGGTCAGCGCAATGTTCTGTGCCCAGTCATCGATCAGGATGTGCTGGATCGCATCCAACTGGCTTTCTTGATCTGGATAATCTTCATGGCTAAAGCCCGCAAGTGCTTCGGCAGGATCAACCGCTTCAGCAAAGATTTTTTCTGCAATCGGACCAAGACCAGCTTCTTTGGCTTTGAATGATTTACTGGTACGTTTTGGACGGTACGGCGCGTAAATTTCTTCTAATGCATTTTTGGTTTCTGCCGCATTTACCCGCGCTAATAAATCATCAGATAATTTATCTTGTTCTTTGAGTGATTCAATCACCTTTTCACGGCGCTCATACAAATCACGCAAGTATGATAAACGCGTATCGAGCTGGCGTAGTTGCGTATCGTCTAAGCCCTGCGTTACTTCTTTACGGTAACGTGCAATAAATGGAACACTGGCACCTTCATCAATAAGTTTGATGGCAGCTTCTACTTGAGTTGGACGTACGGCAAGTTCTTTTGCCAACTGCTGAACTAAGTCAGTCATCGTGTTTGATCCCACAAGGATAAGTACTAAATGGCATGATTATAAAGACCAGGTCTATAAAATCCACAATTGTTTTTATTAATTTATCTTTATGAATTATGACAGTGTTGTTCAATATTTGAAGAATGACGTTTAGATCCAGGCGATGACTGCCTCATATTTGCGAAACTTTTATCATTTACCTGTATATATTTGGTATCCATCCCTTGATTTTAACTGCAATTTTTGTTGCTTTAGAGCATAGTCAATCGCTATAAATGAATCGTATACTCAAGACATCTATTAGTTTTTGTTTAAGACGACAATAAAGAATAAAGGAGCACCTTATGAGTTTAGTTGTACCCGCTGAAAAAACCGATGCAGTACATACCGAAACCGATCGGGTAGAACGCATTCTGGTTGTCGATGACGATGTCCGTTTACGCACCTTGCTGCAACGCTTTTTAGAAGATAAGGGTTTTGTGGTCAAGACTGCGCATGATGCTACTCAAATGGACCGACTGCTGCAGCGAGAACTGTTTTCTCTGATCGTGCTCGACTTTATGCTCCCTGTTGAGGATGGTCTGAGTATCTGTCGTCGTTTACGCCAGTCCAATATCGATACACCAATCATCATGCTGACAGCACGTGGTAGCGACTCGGACCGTATCGCAGGACTTGAAGCCGGTGCGGATGACTATCTACCTAAACCATTTAATCCAAATGAGTTATTAGCACGTATCCGTGCTATATTACGTCGTCAGGTGCGTGAAGTACCAGGTGCGCCAAGCCAGCAAATGGAAGTGGTCAGCTTTGGCCCATGGTCACTTGATCTTTCTACCCGCACCTTGACTCGCGAAGGTCAGGTGGTAACCCTCACAACAGGTGAATTTGCTGTATTGAAAGCCTTAGTACAGCATCCACGTGAACCGTTAACACGTGACAAGCTGATGAATCTGGCACGTGGTCGTGAATGGGGTGCAATGGAACGTTCGATTGATGTGCAAGTGTCTCGCCTGCGTCGTCTGGTAGAGGAAAATCCAGCACGTGCGCGTTATATCCAGACGGTTTGGGGCGTAGGTTATGTTTTTGTTCCAGATGGTGCGGAGTAATTTTTTCGTATCAGAAAAATAAGATGAGTTGTCTGTATATACCTTTCTGATTTTGAATTACGTGACAAATTCATTCGCAACTGTTTGAGGTAGGAGGTATTCATCTCTAATGTTTCTGCGACCACTTGATGACGTAATGTATTTTGACGAGTTTTGCGAATGAAAAATGGTTTTGCCTACTTTTGCCAAAACAAAAGGAGGTATAACCGAAGGTTTCAAGCCTCATCTAAATTCCAAATGGTTTAATTTGGATGTGATATGCATTACTTCGTAAGAGGATGAGGTGATTTTTGAGTAAACCTCTCTCTGAGGAGCATGCTCCGCAAGTCTCCTATAAGGAGAGGGAACTTTCTTTATAGTAATTAAAAAATTATTTATGAAAGAATTCTAATCATTTGCTGAAGTCATAACACAGGATTGTGCAGTGAAACTCGACCCCATCGACCCACAAGAATTTACTGATTTTGTCCATTACTCGGAAAAGAAACGTACCCGTATGGAACGTTTTCTCGACAAAATCAAGCCACGTTCTGCCGCAATGCGAACCGCGGTACTTGTGGTTTTTGTGGTCCTGTTCAGTCTGGTGATGTCGATCTGGTTTTTCTGGCGAACTCTCTATTTGCCGGAAATTCAGCAACATGCCCGCTATCTCGCTGTTGAACTGGAAATCCTAAATAATCCTAGCCTGCGCCTGTATCATCATGATCAGGAAGTAGATATCGATGATTATTTAAAAAGCCGTATCGGGATTGAGTATATTACCGACCCTGCACAGTATCCCAATATTCGTGAAAAGGTGATTGCCGAATTTTTTACCAGTAAAATTGAGGAAAAGCTGGCAAAAGAATTACGTATTGACCGAGCAACTGTATATTTCCAGTTTAAGCCTAGCCCCCAGATCTGGATTCAAACGCCTGAAATGAATGGTCATTGGGTTCGTGAACCTTTAAAAACCTATGCTAACTATAGCCCTGAACTAATTTTTGGCTGGTTACTGGGTACGCCATTGATTGCTGGCATTATTATTCTGACTTTGGTCCGTCAGCTGAATCGTCCGCTACGTCGCTTACAGGAAGCCGCGAATAGCTATAGTGCAACTGGTTCTGCACCCTATCTGGATACCAATCATGGGCCTCTTGAAATCCGTCAAGTGAACAATGCCTTTAACCACATGATCTATACGCTAGAACAGACCGAGCGTGAACGCCGGATTATGCTTGCTGGTATTTCACATGATTTACGCACGCCTCTGACCCGTATCCGCCTGAGTGCCGAGATGATGCCAGACGAAGATTTCCTCAAAGAAGGTCTGATTTATGATGTCGAGGACATGGATGCAATTTTAAATCAGTTTATTTCCTTTATGCGCGATGGTTCCGATGAAGAGCCACAAGAAACCAATGTCAATACCCTACTACAAGAACTGGTTACCCAGTTTAAGCCGCTTGATATCCACTTTACGCCTCAGGAATTACCACTGATCCAAGCCCGCAGTATGTCGCTTAAGCGATTGATTGGTAACTTGATTAATAACTCAAAACGCTATGGTGCCGAACCAGTCGAACTCTCGGCCCAGATTGAACAGGATCGACTGTTAATCAAAGTGGCTGATCATGGTGAAGGCATTCCAGAGGATCAAATTGAAGATCTCATGCAGCCTTTTGTACGAGGTAATTCGGCTCGTACTGTTCAGGGTAGTGGCTTGGGACTGGCCATTGTAAAACGGATTGTCGATATTCATTCTGGTGAACTATACATTCATAATGGACCTGAAGGTGGATTGGAAGCCATCATTTCACTACCAATTCATCAAGCGGAACCAGAACAGACTGCGACCCCGACCACGCTCGACAAAATCCGACAAAGTATTACTGGTCACTTTTAATAATAGATTAATATTTATACATTTGATTTTTAGGATTTAATATATTATTTATATAAATAATATATTATTCAATATGTTAAAAATCATCATTTATTTTTATACCACTATTTGGCTAAAAAATTAGACCTTAGCCTAACACCTATGCAAAATACTTTTTTTGATCGGTACAATCCGTATCAGTATTCAGGAATTTAAGAGAGTTCAAATGTCTTTAGACCGTATCCGTTTAGCATCCCTACACAATAAGGTAATGAGTGCAGAACAGGCAGCTCAGTTCATCGAAGATGGCATGACTGTAGGTATGAGTGGCTTCACTCGTGCAGGTGAAGCAAAAGCGGTTCCACTGGCGCTGGTACAGCAGGCAAAAGCGAACCCATTAAAGATCACCCTCATCACTGGGGCTTCTCTAGGGAATGACCTGGACAAGCAATTAACAGAAGCTGGTGTATTGGCACGTCGTTTGCCATTCCAGGTCGACAACACCCTGCGTAAAGCAATCAACAAGGGTGAAGTGATGTTCATCGATCAGCATTTGTCTGAAACTGTTGAACAGATGCGTAACCAGCAGCTGAAAAAACCAGATGTAGCAGTGATTGAAGCGGTTGCGATTACTGAAGACGGCGGCATTATTCCTACAACTTCAGTTGGTAACTCTGCAAGCTTTGCAATTTTTGCAGAAAAAGTGATTGTAGAAATCAATACAAACTTAAGCCCAGCTTTTGAAGGCTTACACGACATCTATATCCCGACCTATCGTCCAACACGTCAAGCGATTCCATTGACTAAAGTAGATGAGCGTATCGGTACACATGCAATCAACATCGATCCGGCGAAAATTGTCGGTATCGTAATTAATAGTGAATACCATGATTCTCCATCTACAGTAACAGCTCCGGATGATGAGACTCAATCTATCGCAAATCACCTGATTGCTTTCTTCGAAAAAGAAGTAGCAGCAGAACGTTTACCGAAAAACTTAGGCCCACTTCAGGCCGGTATCGGTTCAATTGCAAATGCCGTATTGACTGGTCTGAAAGACTCTAATTTTGAAGACCTGATCATGTACTCAGAAGTACTGCAAGACTGTACTTTCGAATTGATCGATGCGGGTAAAATGAAATTTGCTTCAGGCTCATCAATTACCCTTTCTGCAAAATACGGCGAGAAAGTATTTAACAATCTTGAGCAATACAAAGATAAACTTGTATTACGTCCGCAAGAAATTTCTAACCATCCTGAACTGGTACGTCGTTTAGGTATTATCGGTATTAACACTGCACTTGAGTTTGATATCTACGGTAACGTGAACTCTACTCACGTATGTGGTAGCAAAATGATGAACGGTATCGGCGGTTCAGGTGACTTCGCGCGTAATGCACACATTGCGATCTTCGTAACCAAGTCAATTGCCAAAGGCGGTGACATCTCATCTGTTGTTCCAATGGCATCTCATGTTGACCATACTGGCCATGATGTAGATGTGCTTGTAACTGAACAGGGTCTGGCAGATCTTCGTGGTTTAGCGCCACGTGAGCGTGCTCGTGCCATCATCGACAACTGTGTACATCCAATGTACAAAGATGCATTAAATGACTACTTTGATCGTGCATGTGTACGTGGTGGTCAGACACCTCACCTTCTAAATGAAGCGTTGAGCTGGCATGCAAACTTTGAAGAAACTGGTTCGATGTTAGCCTCTGTAAAAGAAGCTAAATCTGCATAATTGAGTTGATAAAAAAACGCCCTTCGGGGCGTTTTTTTATCGGCAAAACTTAATTAAACTTGATTTGATCACCAAGGGTTTTTCCGACTTCTGAGAGACCGTGAATACTTAAAGAACATTCAATCACACCAATCGATACTACATCCTGATTGATCTGTAAGGTTAACTGCCCTTTTTCATTAAACTTAAATACACTATTAAATAATCTCAAACTCTCCTGATTACTCTGTGCAGCTACTGGGAAACCCTGCGGCGTCATTCTTTGTAATGTATCAGCCCAATATAAATCTGTTTTTGTTTGAAATGAACGATCCTGTCCTGACACCAGCGCAAGTAAATTATCATCCAAATGTTCAAAACCAGATGAATCAAAAAAACTTGCAATTGCTGGAAGCTGTATCCCTGCCATTAACATAGCGCATGTATAGCTACAGACCCTATTCATAGCACTGCCTCCTAAATTTCAGCAATATCAAAATAACATGTGAATTTAAAATAAGATCAACCACTTATCATTATTTTCTGAAATATCCCCAACAGATCTATGCTATTCATTGAACTATTTCACAAAAAACATGAATATTCAGACGAATAACCTGATCCTAGACAGTATTGTGGACAACCGATCCCTCTAAATTCTTAAAATATTTCTGTTCAAAAGCTTCTGGGCTTAACCAACCATTTGCAGAATGCCTTCTGACCCGATTGTAATAAATCTCAATA
>NZ_PQLP01000063.1:0-10916 GCF_002918965.1 Acinetobacter sp. ACNIH3
GCCTATTTAAGTGATGTGCTGAAAAGGTTACCGACACACAAAGTGACCCAAATTGAAGAATTGCTGCCGCACTGCTGGAAACCTAAATCGAATTAAAAAATAGGTATGGGATTCAGCGGACGCTTACACAGCCTCTAGTAAGGCACGTACTTGAAGCACTTAAAAGATAAAAATAAAGGCTCTCTAATGTGTTTAGGAGCCATCTAACTTATAGTTGTTTCGGGTGAGGCTTATTTGTTTTTGTGCTCCAGTGCTGTAAGTGATGTACCTACGATAAATATAGACACGACAAACAAGCCTAAATCTTTTAGCAAAAACTGGCCAGGAACCACAGAGATCGCAGGAAACCCAAGAGATGCCTCAAAAACACCGGGTGTAGTCAGCATGAACGACAATGTCGTAAAAAAGAGTCCGGTTGAAAGTACACCGCCCAAGATTGCGAGCTTAGGGGAGAAAACTCGTGCAGCGATTAACAGGCCAACTGAAATTTCAAGCACACCCAGAAAATTTGAGAATCCTTGAATGCTGAGGAAGCTATACATCCACGAAAGCAGAGGGCTATTACTAACAAAACCATGTATACCGTTTGCTTCGTAGCTAGTGAATTTCATGCCACCAAACCACAAATATATTATCGTCATGGCAACGTAGATGCCACCTATACCAAACTTAGTGATTTTTGCACCGAGATTATTACTAAGGGTATTGGTAGTCTGGACACCATTTTCAATTTCGGGAATAGTCATCTTATATCTCCAATTATTTTTAGCCATGTGGACTCACTCTATGTAGCCCACTAAAATGATATGACTCTTGACTCTGTACACGACAAAAATAGATAACTCATTGAAATAATGTCACAATAATTGTTTTCTAACGACGAATACTATGACACATCTCAATGAGTTATATCTTATCTTAAACAAATCTCTAAAATGGAACAAGTCACATTTAAAGTGCTTTGCGCTCATCATGCTTGTGATCATTTTAAAGCAAACATGTAATCTTTCTTCTGCATCTAAAGCCTTGCCCATCAAGTGCTTACCACAATCATTTTATCGACGTATGCAGCGCTTCTTTGCAGGTCAGTATTTTGATTATCGTCAAATTTCTCAGTTGATTTTCAATATGTTTTCATTCGACCAAGTGCAACTGACTTTAGATAGAACCAATTGGAAATGGGGAAAACGAAATATTAATATCCTGATGCTCGCAATCGTTTATCGTGGAATAGCGATACCTATCCTTTGGACATTGCTTAATAAACGTGGAAATTCAGATACGAAAGAGCGTATTGCTTTGATTCAACGCTTTATAGCCATTTTTGGTAAAGACCGTATTGTGAATGTGTTCGCAGACAGAGAGTTTATCGGTGAGCAGTGGTTTACATGGTTAATTGAACAAGACATCAACTTCTGCATTCGTGTTAAAAAAACTTCATTGTCACCAATCATTTAGGAAAGAATCATAAAATTAGTGATTTATTTCGCCATCTTAAAGTTGGTCAAATTGAATGTCGTAAACGACGGATTTTGGTTGGTCGGGTGAAACTATATATAAGTGCACTACAGTTAGAAAATGGAGAGCTTTTACTCGTCGTTTCTCCTCAGTTTAATGCCAATGCTATTCAGGATTATGCATTACGCTGGGAAATTGAAACCTTATTCAGTTGTCTCAAAGGACGCGGGTTTAATCTTGAAAATACGCGCTTGACAGACCCTAGACGAGTGAAAAAATTGATTGCGGTGTTAGCTATAAGCTTCTGTTGGTGTTACTTAACGGGTGAATGGCAACATAATCAAAAAAAAGCGATAAAAATAAAGAAGCATGGACGACTCTCAATGAGTTTATTTCGCTATGGTTTAGACTATGTTCAAATGGCGATTCAGCGTTTAATTGGTTTTGGGAAAAAAGAAGAGTTTAAGGAAATTTTGGCAATTTTAAGAAAGCAGAATCCTGATAGGATAAGGGTTCTGTGAAATTTGTCGTGTACAGAGGACTCTTGAGAAAAACTATATGTTTACTCGAGTCGAACCTAACTTAGGTAATTGCTGTAGTTGAGCACCAATGGATTAGACATCAATGCCTAGTGGTTGAACGGCCGGGAAGTCGACCTCGGTCTGTGTCACTTCGTTAACGTAGTTAGTGAAAGTGTTCAGGGCAACAGCCAACAGAATATCCACTACATGTGCATCACTGTAGCCAGCGTTCAGCACCGCTTGGACCTGGTCATTGCTGACTTGCCCGCGCTGGCGGACTACGGCGGCAGCAAAACGCACGGCTGCGTCGGCCTTAGGGTCATTTGATGCACCGCTGCGGTTGGCAGTGAGTTCAGCATCATCAAGCTTGGCCACCTTACGGCCTAGGAAGGAATGGGCAGCAAGGCAATAATCGCAGCCGTTGATCTCAGCGACGGCTAGGGCAATACGCTCAAGAGTCGCTGTACCCAAGCCGCCCTGTGCTGATGCTGCGCTCAATTGCAGGTAGCCAGTCAGCGCAGCAGGGCTGTTGGCAACGACGCGGAACATGTTAGGAACGCGGCCCAGTTGTTTTTCCACAGCCTTGAGTGAGGTATGGGTAGCAGTAGGCGCGGCGTCGATTGTGGTAGGGGTGTTCAAACGTGACATAAATTTCTCCTAGTGATTTGAAAGACAGCACGCTGTATTGGCGTGGAATAAATTGTATTTAAGAAGGTTCTGCTTGATAATCCGTTGCTATCAGACAGCTCATCTTCACGTCTTGCGCAGTCGCCATTTCAGTGCCACTACACACCTTCGTTGACGTCACGCCGTCCTGATTTCTAAGGAGGTCTTCGAGACTCCAAAAACACCCTCCGGCAACGATCACATTATTTATTTTTCATAAAGCCTCCTTGGTTTTTATCTATTTACTAATGGAACTGAATTTACAGCATGTAAAATAGATATAACATGCTCAATAGTTCGTATAATGTGACTTATTAGACAGTTTACGTAGGGGCTATGTATGGATGCAGACTTTGGATATCAGATTAAAAGAGTTGTGAAATTAAGGGTTCACGAAAAACTGCAAATATAGGGCAAATCAGATTGTCTATACCCATAATTTAGAGCGCCCGAGCATCAGGAACTCACTGAAAGCAGACGTTTCTGAAAATAAACAAGGCACAGCGCTTGAAAATTTCGAGACATCAACGTTTTGCCAAAAGGCTAAAAATGCGTGCACTACTCATTTCGCATTTAAAGAGAGCATCGGTTATTAGGCAATAACGATGTGGCCAAAATTTGTCGACCACTACACTATCTCGTAAACGAGTTTGATAGACGTCAACTAGTACGTATTTTTAGTGTAAGGTCATATTAATGCACGATGCTAAACTCTGCTGTGAGCTAGGTAGGATGTATAAATACCATAAATATTTCAATGCTTTACTTTTTAAAGCTCAAGTGAGTTACTCAGTTCCGACTGTTGGTGGCAGATTTGGAATCTCGCGATTTGTCTTAAATGTCAGCCAAGCAAGTCTCTCGCTAATAAAGTGTTGACTATCCCTGACAAAGTAACAATTTCTTGCCATAATCAGACTTAAGCACTTTACTTAGAGTGTATGTGCGCCGCTTAATGCATCAATGCTGCTAATTCCCTGATTGACATCAATCACTTTGTTTCCTGTTTGATACTCTGAGATAAACAAGATCGAATGATGCAAAAGGGGACTATTTAAATACTGAGGGAACAAATGGCAGTAGATTTGAGCATAGAAACCGCTCTGCTCCTAGAGCGCTGGCAAGGCATTGTAAACTCGATGGCTCAAGTCGCGGAAGTGCCTTGTGTGCTGATTAATCGATTAGATAAAAACGAAATTTGTCAGGCTGTTGGCAGTGTGTCAGTACCAACTTTTTATTGCGGTGAACCTGTTCCATTGGCACTTAACACTTATTGTTCCCAAGTCATTTCCAGTAACCAGCCATTACTAGTTGAAAATGCAATCGGTACCCGATATGAAAACAATAACCCAACATTTGCAGCAGGCTTTAGTTATTACTATGGCCTGCCATTGCTTTGGCCTAGCGGAAAAACTTTCGGTACTTTGTGTATGTTGGACTTTTCAAGCCCAGATCGGGCATCACAACACTGTTCCTTACTCACACTTTTTAAGCAGGCCATTGAATACGATTTACAGATGCTTCAACAACAGCAAGATCTGCTAAAGCGTGAGCAACAAGCAGACAAAAAATTTATACAACTATTCAATGAGATGTCAAATAGGATAAGACCGGTAACTAATAATAAGTTGCTTCAATCTGAGTTGTTTGTACTTTTGACAAGCCAATACCAATACTGGCATCAGGAACTGGATAAGCAGCTTAATCAAACCGTCCTGACTGATGAAAACTCCATTCATATAGCGGCACTGGTTCGAATTTGGTCAAATTTGTTGGCGATTGCCCATGAAACAGAATGGTTGAGAGCTACGGCAGTTCTAGAACCTTATAGTTGTGATGCTGTTGCGTCACTGGTCAATGCAACTCCATTATTAGAACAAGCAGTGTATAAAACAGCGCTGACCCTTGGTGCTGATCTCGTTTTGAGGAGTCATTTGCCTAATCCACTGTTACTAAGTGGGAAACCAGAGTTATGGTCTCTGATAGGACTAGCTATCACGAGCTTTTTAGTTGTTGGCGCCAGCGGTACAAGTATAACTATTTTTGTCAGTAACCGATTAAAAGGTAAGTACAGAGTTTTGGAATGGTCCCTTCTTGTAAAAGGCCAGACGATGCCGCTGCGTTTTACCCGCGATAATCAAGCGCTTTATGGTTTTGCAACAGTATGTGCCGAGTTAGCGGGTGCTGTTCTTGAATCTGGTGAGTGGCAATTAACTGAGAGTCTTCAGCAACAGAGTCGTTATCTCAACTCAAATCGTGATCACGTTGACGACATTGAAAGCAGGAATGCTTCAAGAACTGCTAATGGCATAACCAGGCTTATCTGCTTATCGATACCGGTGATGGGAGACGATTTATAAACACTCAGCGATGATCAGCGAAGTTGTGTTTTAGTTTTCTTGTTGGCACTACATCCGGTATGGCGGCCTTTAATCTGAGAGTGACACTTGGGATAACTGAAAAACTGGCTGTGATTCTGCTGAACGGAGCTTGGTGCTAAGCATGTTGGCGTCATTCAAAGCAAGGTCAACACTGCTATTAACGTTTACGATTATCTGACGGACGTGCTGCTGCGCGTCAACCAACATCCAGTAAGCAAGGTACATGAACTAATGCCGAAGTTACGGAAAGCTCAGTTCGAAAGCGCATTACAGCGTTCAGCTCTATTTAGCAATCCCGATGCTTCGGTAAAATAAGCCACGGAAAATGCTCCGGAGGCCGCATGCACACTAAATAGATGACGTTAGACGAAGAGTTGGATTTAAACGAGCAAATTATAGAGCCTGCGACCGGAAAAGCCAAAAGTTTATAAATACAGCTAAAACTCAAATCAAGCAGGCGAATATTGTACAAAACAATACCATTGCTACAGAGATAACTTCAAGTCTGACAGATCTATGCTAGAGTTAAATCAACGATTTAATTCATTTTTCTATGCAGGATCTTTGAAAAATGCAGTAGAAAAACGGAGAAGTACATGACCTTTAGTTTAGCTCAAACAGCTAGTGCAGAAACCACACTAAAAGCACCTGCTGAAGCAGATCAGAACCTGCGGGATATCACTGAACTGGCGTGTTATATCTGTGATGCACCAGTGGCTATGGTGACGCGAACCGATGACACAAAGCTGAATCTAATTGCAAAAGTTGGTATTTCGCGTACCTCTGTATTAATTAAAGAGTCCTTTTGCGTGTATGCAATGGAAACACCTGATGCGGTAATGGTGGTCCCTGACGCTACTTTAGATCACAGATTCAGTACCAATGCTATGGTGATTTCAGGACCTGGCTACCGATTTTATGCTGGCTCGCCGCTGATTGATCCCGAAGGTGCAGTGATTGGTACTATTTGTGTCTATGATCATGTTCCTAAGCAGCTGAACCAGCGGCAGATAAGCTCTTTGCAGGCTCTGTCCAGACAAGTGATCGCCATACTGGAGCTGAAAAAAGTCGGCGAACAATTACATAATACCAGCATGACGGATGCGCTGACAGGGGTGAACAACAGAAGAGCTTTTGACCTCAAGTTTGAAGCTGAATTTGCTCGCTGGCAAAGAACAGGACAATCTTTTGTACTGGCATTGATTGATATTGATCACTTTAAGAGTTTTAACGACAGCTATGGTCATGCCGCAGGAGATGAGGCACTGAGTCAAGTCGCGGCTCTGTTTCAGCGCCATAGCAGGAACTATGACTTTTTCGCCCGTTATGGTGGTGAAGAGTTTGTGCTGATCCTGCCAGGCACAGACACAGCGTCCGCAAATAAAACACTGGAAAAGTTAAGGCTGGTAGTGGCTAACCATGAGTGGTTATTACGACAATTAACGGTCAGCATAGGTTTGGCCAGCGCTGATTTATTTGACGACAAAAAGCAGTTGCTCGAAGTCGCCGATCAGATGTTATACAAAGCTAAAACCCAAGGCCGCAATCAAACCAGTGTGTTCGCCACACTGTAAGAGATCTGTTCATGCTGCGCTGATCTCAAGACCTCATAAAAACTGAGGTCTTGCTTCGGTCGATAAGCTGGTCTGATATTGGCATTATTTATTCCTTTCAAATACATGGGTAATGCGACTTACACAGATTTTTTATGCTCTCTTGGACTCCATGTGAAGGAGATCGTCACATTCTTTACATATAGAAAATAGAGTTCTTTAGCCAGCTGCAATTTCAGATTAACCGATTCGGTAAGCTTTCTGCATTTCCGGAGACAACTTTTTTAGCCAGCTTGAGAGACTGAAGCCTTTTCTATCGGTACTATTTAATTTAGTAAAATACAGATGTTCATCCCAGCGAGGACCGAAATCTACTTCTGCAAGACTTACAAGCTGTTTGTTTCTGCGAAGACGATGCTTTTGATGGTAATCTTCGGCGGGCCAAAAATAACCATTTTGTTCTCCGGCCTCAATCACCTCGGGAGATTTCTCCTTTCCAATCGCTTGAATCAGTTCTTCAGCTACTTGTTTTTGCTCCAGATCAAAAACAAAAAGTATCTGGCGATACTGGCCCTGCTTTCTACCATGAACAGACCATGATTCAAAACTTCCAAGAAGTTCCCTGTAGCTGATTTGGTCTTTATCGTAGATCACTCTGACGACTTCGGCGTGTCCGTTGATGTTGCGGTAACTCGGATCCAGAGTTGATGCTCCAGCGTAGCCAACACGTGTTTGCACTACTCCCTGCGTCCCTCCAAAATTAGAATCCGGTCCCCAAAAGCAACCCATGCCGAAAACCGTTTGACTAAGCTTCCCGATTTTCAATGCTTCTTCGATTGCTTCAGGGGTTGCAAATTCATAGCTTTCAACACCGTCTTCTTTATTCATTTTTAGATCCGACATATTTTTCTCCTAACTTTCAAGAATTGTAGCCACTCCCATTCCTCCCGCCGTGCAAACGACGATAAGGCCACGTTTTCCAGGACCAGCTGAGTGCAGTATCTTTGCTAAAACTCCGACGATCTTAGCGCCAGTAGCCGCAAACGGATGCCCAAGGGCAATGCTACTTCCACGGACATTTAGCTTCGAGCGGTCAATTTTTCCGAGAGGCTCTGATCGTCCCAAACGTGTTTTGCAGTATTCAGCAGACTCCCACGCCTTCATCGTGCAGAGCACTTGTCCAGCGAACGCCTCGTGAATTTCGTAAAAATCAAAATCCTGAAGCTTTAAGCCGTTTCGCTTCAATAATTCACTGACCGCCACAGTTGGAGCCATGAGCAAACCTTCGCCAGCGACGTAATCCACGGCAGAAGTATGAGAATCCACAATCTTGGCCAACAGCGGCCAATTATTCTTTTTAGCCTCTTCTTCGGAAGCCAAAAGAACGGTGGACGAGCCATCTGTGAGCGAGCTTGAATTTCCCGCCGTCAAAGTCCCTTTTTCTGATTTATCAAAAACAGGTTTTAACTTCGACAATTTTTCCAAAGTTGTATCAGCACGCAAAATTCCATCGGTCTTATTTCCTTGGAATGGAAAGACGAGATCATCATAAAACCCATCTTTATATGCTTGAGCTGCATTTCTGTGACTTGCCAGCGCTAACTCATCTTGCTCTTGGCGAGAAATATTCCACTCTTTAACCATGAGTTCGCAATGCTCACCCATTGATTTTCCGGTGCGTGGCTCAACCACTGCGGGCAACACTGGCTTTAGATCGCTAGGTTTAATTCCTAAAATGATTTTTACTTTCTCACCAAGCGTTCTGGCAGAATTCAACGCAATCAATTTTCTTGCGAAAGTTCGACTAACCATAATGGGCAAATCGCTGTTGCTATCAACACCGCCCGCAATGCCACTTTCAATTTGGTGGCTAGAAATTTTGTGAGCAATCTGAATCGTATTTTCCAAGCTCGTTCCGCAAGCACGTTGCACGTTATATGCCGGAGTGTTTGGATGCAAACCGGAGGATTGAACGACTTCACGAGCCAAATTCCAGTTAGCCGAGCTGTGCATGACAGCTCCTAAGGCTACATCGCCCACAGTTTTTCCTTCCAAGTTATATCTATCAACTAAACTCTTTAGGCTCGCCGTCATTAGTTCTTCACTTGAGACGTCTCGATATGCGGTCATAGATTTCATAAATGGAATCCGAGCTCCACCTACGATATAAACGTTTCTCGTTTTCATAATTTCACCTCCGGCTTTGTGTGCCGTTCAAAAACTTCTCCGACCTTCACGTCGTACGATTCAAAAATGTAGTCTTTGCCAAGCATCTTGGCTTTTTTGTGTTCGGGATGCTTATCCCAAGCATCGAAAGCTTCTCTGGTAAGGAACTCGACAATTAGAACATCTTCACCGTTAGGAGAAGAAAACCGCTCATGGCTTCCGTAACCAGGAATGGCTTCGACAAGCGCGGACATCTCGGCGTATCTTCTTTCAAACTCCCCACCGTGCTCCTTGGCAACACGACTGCGGACAACTGCTATAATCATTGATCTGACTCCTTACTAAGCTAATTACAATCCTCAAAAAAAAGATCTCGTTATTTCATCGAAGCTTCCAACCACTTGTCGAGATCCTTGAACTTGGGGTTTCTCAGCTTCTTTGTCCCAACCAGTATTGTCGGGAAATTTAACTTTCCAGTAGTATAAAGGGATCGCAGTTCATCAGCTGCCGCGTCGTCTTCGTGAACATCTAAAAAATCAAACTCGATTCCTTTTTCTTTCAAGTACGACTGGTAAATCTTGGTTTTATGGCAGTCTTTATGACCGAACAGCTTAATCAACACGAACGGCTCCTTTTTTCAAAAGGTTCACTTTCATAAACCCCCTCGATTTAAAAATTATTCTACAAACTTCAATGACTCCGAGTTGATGCAGAATCGAGCCCCAGAGGGCTCAGGACCATCTGGAAAAACGTGCCCTAAGTGGGCTTCGCACACATTGCATAGCACTTCGATTCTTCGTCCGTAAGTCGTGTCCAGTTCATATTGAATTACGTTGTCGGCGACGGGCTCAGAAAAACTCGGCCAACCTGTTCCCGAATCAAACTTAACGTTCGAATCAAACAGTTCAGTGTCGCAGCCCGCGCAGGCATACCGTCCTGCCTCATAAAATGAACAGAGTTCCCCAGTGTGAGGGCGCTCGGTGCCTTTCTTCCGCATGACATTAAATTGAGCGGGCGTCAGAATTTTTTTCCACTCTTCCTCGCTCTTTTCTACTTTTCTAGGAGGAGCGGGAGTGCCGTTATCGAGATAGTTGTTAATGCTTTCCCAGTTGAACATAAATTTGCTCCTTTATTTTTGGGTTTGTTCTTTAGCTATCAATCCACGCGAAGAAGTCAGTCGCGCTACCAATGAATTTTCCATCCACAAAAACTTGCGGAACAGTTTGAAGGTTGGTTTTTTTCTTCAACTCATCATAAGTCTTGGGATCGTCATCCACGCGAATTTGTTTAAAATCAACTTTTTCAGAAGTTAAGTACTCCTTCACGCGTTTACTAAACGGACAATGGTCTTTTGTGTAGATGACAACGTTCTTAAGTTCTTTCATTTTTTCCTCTTTCGTTTGATTCATGGTTTAATCTCTCTCAAAATGGCACGTGTACCCGTGGGGATTCTTCTTCAAATAGTTTTGGTGATACTCCTCAGCGTCATAAAACTCTTTTTCCAAGGCTACCGTCGTGACCACGGGATTCTCGAAGCGACCGATCTCATTGACCTCATCAATCACGTTTTCGATAATCGCTTTCTGTGCATCGTCACGATAGAACGCTGCCGAGCGATACGAAGTGCCAACATCATTTCCTTGGCGATTCTTCGTAGTCGGATCATGGATTTTGAAAAAGTAATGTAGAATCTCTTCGAGAGATATTTCGTCTTGGTCGTATTCCACGCGAACCGCTTCGGCGTGCCCCGTTTTCCCTGTTATAATATCGGCGTAGGTAGGATCATCAAAATCTCCGCCAGAGTAGCCCACCTTCGTTGACGTCACACCGTCCAGACTCCTAAGGAGGTCTTCGAGACCCCAAAAACACCCTCCGGCAACGATCACATAATCTAGTTTCATAAAGCCTCCTTAGTTTTCATCCACTTACTGATTAGACTGACTTTACAGCATGTAAAATAGATATAATATGTTCAATAGTTCGTATAACATGACCTATTGGACAGTTTACGTAGGAGCTATATATGGATGTTCTCAGTGAAATTTTAGCTCTGTACACGACAAAAATAGATAACTCATTGAAATAATGTCACAATAATTGTTTTCTAACGACGAATACTATGACACATCTCAATGAGTTATATCTTATCTTAAACAAATATCTAAAATGGAACA
>NZ_PQLP01000064.1:0-10761 GCF_002918965.1 Acinetobacter sp. ACNIH3
CGCTCTTTCTCTGATTTCAGGGGTATATTTTAATTTTGTCATCGGGACACTACGCTTCGCTACGTCTTGCGAAGCAATGCTTCTCATCTCAGAATATTGACTCTCCGACAAACCCGGTACGGTTCAGCCTTCTGCATGACCACACCATAGCGATTCAGATATGGAACCGTCAGACTTCCACCACCAATACCAAAGATTGCTGATGCAACCCCAATCACACTACCTGCAGCAACTTGTTGACCTGATGAGGGTAACGTTTTCGTTGGGTCAATTGCTTTTTTGGCACCTGTAAACATCGTATATGCGACCCAAATCAGAAATAAGCCAACAATGATTTGTAGATGTAATCCTGATATCAAACCAGCAATACCTGCCCCAAAAAAACAACCAATCGCCATAGGTGGCGCTAGATTTTTAAAAACAGGCCAAATCACAGCACCAGTTTTATGATGCGCCATCAATGAGCTAATCGAGGTTACAACAATGGTTGCCAAAGACGTGCCTAATGCGAGGTGCATAACCACATCGGGGTCATAGCCCATTTGGGTAAAGACAATAAAAAGCAGTGGTACAATAATCGTACCACCGCCGACACCAAACAGCCCTGCTGCAAAACCAGCAAAAGCACCGATGACTAAAAAGGTTATAAGTTCCACAATAGACTAACTTTAAAAAATGAAAGAATTAAGGTATTGAGTTAAGCGTGTTCTAACTGCCCTACTTGATGATAAGCACGGTTAAAATAGACCAAGCTTTCTTCTTGATCGCTTTGTTGAACTTGAAGCACACGACACATGAAAATACTGTGTGTACCCACTTGCTGAATATTCTCAATCTGACAGTCAAAACTGACCAAAGCATTTTGCAGAATCGGCGAGCCTGTCTCTAAACCGCCCCACTCGCCCAGTTGAAAACGCTGTTCAGAACTGAATTTACTTGAAGCAAAGGCATTTGAAAGCTGTTCATGCTGAGTACTTAGTACGTTTACAGCCAAGACTTTATTTTCAACAAAATGGGCATGTGAACGGGAGGATTGATTCATACAGACTAATAACATTGGCGGTGTATCCGTCACGCTACATACGGCAGATGCAGTAAATCCATGCATACCTGTTTCACCCGAAGTCGTAATAACATTCACTGCTGTGGTGAGTAAGGACATTGCATTTCTAAAGTCTGTTGCTTCAATCATCTCTTTCATCTCAAATGTACATATCACGTGCTCGCGCATAAAGCTGGACAAATGACCTTGCGATGATTTGTTCTGCTTCGCACGAGACTACGTTTGATTAAGCTTCTAGCTCTTTACGAACAATGGCAGCACCTGCGCTTAAAGCTTCAAGTTTGCCACGTGCCACTTGGCGAGATAGCGGTGTCATACCACAGTTAGTTGAAGGATACAGTTTATCTGCATCAACAAATTGCAATGCTTTGCGTAGCGTATTTGCTACTTCCTCTGCAGTTTCCACTTGAGTGGTTGCCACATCAATTGCACCCACCATCACTTTCTTACCACGGATCAATTCGATTAAATCCATTGGTACACGTGAGTTTTGGCATTCAAGTGAAATAATATCGAGCTTAGATTGTTGTAGTTTCGGGAATGACTCTTCGTATTGACGCCATTCATTACCTAAAGTTTGTTTCCAATCTGTATTGGCTTTAATGCCGTAACCATAGCAAATATGAACTGCAGTTTCACACTTTAGACCTTCAAGTGCACGTTCTAAGGTTGGTACACCCCAGTCATTCACTTCATCAAAGAATACGTTAAACGCAGGTTCATCAAATTGAATAATGTCTACGCCTGCTGCTTCAAGTTCTAAAGCTTCTTGGTTCAAAATTTTGGCAAATTCCCAAGCCAGTTTTTCACGACTCTTGTAGTGTCCGTCAAAAAGTGTATCAATCATGGTCATTGGACCAGGCAACGCCCATTTAATTGGCTGACTGGTTTGGCTGCGTAAAAATTTCGCATCGTCTACAAACACTGCTTTTTTACGAGAAACTTCACCCACAACTGAAGGTACACTTGCATCATAACGATTACGAATACGCATGGTTTCACGCTTTTCGAAATCTACACCTTCAAGATGTTCAATAAACGTGGTTACAAAGTGCTGACGGGTTTGCTCACCATCACTCACGATATCGATACCTGCAGTGACTTGCTCATGTAATGATAATTTCAAAGCATCACGTTTAGCTTCTAATAATTCTTCGCCTTCAAGCTTCCATGCAGACCATAATTTTTCAGGTTCAGCTAACCAAGACGGTTTTGGCAAGCTACCCGCAGTTGAAGTTGGGAGTAAAAGTTTCGGTTGTGTAAGCGCCATGTCTAATCTTCTTTCTCTAAAATTCGTCAGTCTGTGTGTCAATTCGATGTCTTAAGCAGCTGTTTCGACCTTAAAGTTTGCTGCCCATTCATTTAAAATATCTTGATATGGTTTGATGAAGTTTTCTTCTGTCCATTTACCTTGCTTAACCGCTAACTCAGCACGTTCAACACGGTCATAAACGATACGTGTCAGTGAGTAATCGCCATAGCTCAAGCTTGGTTGATATTCCACACCTGCCGGAGAGTTGGTGTTGTAAATTTCAGGACGATAAATTTTTTGGAAGCTTTCCATGGTTGCAATCGCGCTGATCAATTCAAAATCAGTATAATCACGGACTAAGTCGCCAGCGAAATAGAATGCTAATGGTGCATTACCACCTTCTGGTTTGAAGTAACGTACACGTAAGCCCATTTTGGCGAAATATTCATCGGTACGTGAATATTCATCATTGGTATATTCCTCACCTAAAATAGGATGTACGTTTGCCGTACGGTAATAGGTTTTAGAGGTTGAAACACTTAAACAAATCACAGGTGGCTTGGTAAATTCTGCCTTAAATACATCTGAATTCACCAAATGTTGATACAATTTACCATGTAGATCTCCAAAATCTTCAGGTTTTTCACCTACACCACAACCCAATTGAGGCAATACTACGCTGAAGTCGTAATCACGCACATAAGATGAGAAGCTATTGCCGATCATGCCTTCAATACGCTCCCCTGTTTTATGGTCAATCACTACACTTTTCAGTGTTTCAATAAATGGGAAAGTTTGACCATTACCTTCGATATCAATTTCAGCAGAAATGATGTCAATCTCAAGTGAATAGCGATCACCTTTCGGGTTATCAACGGTTGCCAAGCTATTAAAACGGTTGTTGATCATCGCAAGGGTACGACGCAAGTTTTCTTCACGGCTTTCCCCACGTGCCAAATTGGCAAAGTTTGTGGTTAAACGTGTGCTTTCTGCTGGTGTATAATTCTCATCAAAACGGATACGTTTAATTGAACACTCAAATGCTGTACTCATGGAGATTGCCACCTAAAAATTTTATAAAAAGCTAAATTTCTGAATGGCTGTATTTAAACGTGAATAAGAAAGTGAGTAAAACGATATAAATTCAGCTTAAGATGAGAAATACTCATCTTAATAAATTAAAGATTCTGAGGATTTTTAGTTATTCAGTAAGTTAAGTGGCTATCTAAAATCTTTATCTGAAATTGATAATGTTTTTTGCAACTCTACTAAAGATAATAAATCTCCAACTATCAAGTATGTGTAAAGGCTTTGTTGCACAAAGATTTGAAATGCAAAGCGCCCCTAATTGAGCCAAATTTAAGGCGTAACTTGGGTAAGTGGTCGACCTAATTCCGTAAATCTGTTGAGGACTGCTACACGTGCATGAATCTCATTCACTTGGCTATCAAAGCTCCTTGCACTGAGTTTATCTGCTAATAATTTAATGCAGTGCATCTTGGTTTCAACCAAACTTCGCCGATGATAGCCTGACCATTTTTTCCATAGTGTCCTACCTGAGAAGCACTGCTTCGCAAGATTAACTGTTCGAAGTAATTTATTTCGTTCTAGCGAGCTACTCTTTGTATCTTTCCGTGGTTTCGCATTTTTTCTAGGTGGAATCACCATATGCGCTTGCCGATCTGCAATGACCTGACGGCATTGCTTGGTGTCATAAACTCTATCGGTATAAACAGAGTCAATCCGCTCATCTTGTGGAATTTGATCAAGTAAATCACCAAGCACCTGTGAATCACTGACATTATTGGTTGTGAGCTCAATAGCGCGTATTTGAGGGGTTTTAGCATCTATACCAATTGTAGTTTACGCCATTGGCGACGACATTCAGGTCCATGTTTCTTGCGCTTACACTCGCCCTCACCTAGAAACTTCATGCCTGTAGAGTCCATGAGTAGATGTAGCCCATCGCTACTTTTTTGGTAGCTGATTGCAATATCAATATGCTTTTATCTTCTACAAAGCGTGGTGTACGAATATCACTGATATTCGGGGCTGCTCATCCGCAAAGTTTAATCAGACTTTGCACAAAGCCAGTGACTATACGTAAAGACAGACGGAATAAGGATTTAATCATTAAGCAGCATTGGATGGCTGCGTCGGAGTAGGTTTGATTTCGCCCTTGTTTGCCTTTTGATGGCGCATACCATTGCGTAGCAGGATCAAACCAAATGGCAATATTTCCGCGACTCATGAGTGCTCGGTTATATATGCGGACCAATTGGTTGTGCGGTAGATTTTATGTGTAGGCTTATTCATTTGAAAATTATATCGCTGAAAAGCCTTTACAGATAGGTTTGTGCAACAAAGCCGTTCTTATTAAATTTCAATTAGTGAATTTCTTTCATCTTAACCTTAGAAAATATCAGTATATCAAATCCTTACTATCTAATTAAATCGTTAAAATATAGGGTTTAGATTTAAACCCATATAACTATGTCAAACAAACTTGAACGTCAGAAATTGACTCTCCCAGCAGGTCATGACAAGCTTCTGCTTCACTCCTGCTGTGCACCATGCTCGGGTGAAGTGATGGAAACCCTAATTGAATCAGGCATCGACTTTTCGATCTTTTTTTATAATCCCAATATTCACCCTGTCAAGGAATATGAAATCCGTAAGGAAGAAAATATTCGCTTTGCAGAAAAACATAATATTCCTTTTATTGACTGTGATTACGATACAGACAATTGGTTTGCACGTGCCAAAGGCATGGAAAATGAGCCAGAGAAAGGTATTCGCTGTATCATGTGTTTTGATATGCGCTTTGAACGGACTGCCCTTTATGCAGCTGAAAATGGCTTCAGCCTAATTAGTAGCTCATTGGGTATTTCTCGTTGGAAAGATATGAAGCAGATCAATGATTGTGGGCATCGTTCTGCTTCACATTATGAAGGTATCACCTATTGGGACTACAACTGGCGTAAAAATGGTGGTGCTGTTCGTATGCTTGAAATCAGCAAGAAGGAAGAATTCTACCAACAAGAATATTGTGGCTGTGTATACTCCTTACGTGATACCAACCGTTGGCGTATGAGCCAAGGTCGTGATCGCATCAAATTGGGCGTGAAATTTTATTCGAATGCCATGGATGATGAAAGCTAAGCTTCAGTCGCCAGATACCAATTTTTCCAGGAACTGGTTCCACGGACTTCAATGGGTACAGTTGGAATCAGTTTTTCTTTTAGAACGTCAGTCTGTCCCACGGCTTTGGCAAGTCGGGCTTTCACAGAATGAATGCATTCACGATCTCCAAACTCACAGAGATCCAATGTCGTACCACCACAAGGACCATTCGCCAATCCTTTGGGACAAGTTTCAGGGCAAATATATAAAGTATCTCCTAACCTACATTGACCACAACTTTCACAACCCACGACCCCTTGCTTAGAGATAAATTCAGTTTTTAACAATGCTTTTGCTGCAGGAGTATTTTCCCAGAGTGAGGCTTTAAAAATAAAATGCCCCACACCTTTGGCAATTTTGGACTCAAATAGAGCCTTGTGCATGAAATGCAATTGCTGATATTTAATAAGCTGGCTAGAGGATGGTTGGCGGGAATAATAAGCTAATTCTGGCACGAGTTCATTTTTAGTCTTCACTTGCCACAGTGCATTCCAGAGTGCTTCGAGTTCCTGTAAACCATAATGTCGATATTGTTCAATATATTTTTCTAAAAGCTTTTGCTCTTCAGGCTTATGGCATGCTGAAAGATGCACACCTGCAAAACCCAAATATTTACACATCAATATTTGTATAGCACAACGTTTATAAGCATTCTCAGTTCGTCCATCCTGTTCTTCCTGAGCCAACGCTCGTAACATGTGTGGTGTAATCACAATTCCTGCGACATTATGTTTCACCATAAAATTGGCACGTGCCAAACTAAGTGGCATAACACAAGCAAGTATATTTTGTGGGTATCGATGACGATTTAAAAAAGCCTTGGCTTGTTTTAAAGCCTCCATATCGTAACCCAACTGGGTAACGATAAAGTCTGCTCCTGCTTTAATCTTTTTGTGAAGTTTTAAATATTGTGCATCACGTTCAGCTTCAGCATATTTAAAGGGATTAAAAGCTACACCAATATGAAATCCACCATAACACTTTGCGGCCATGACCGCATTTACAGACTCTAAATATCGGGTGCGATTCGTTCCATCTTGACCATTTGTATGCCCTTTTAACTTATCACCTGTGAGAAGCAGTAAATTTTTTTGTCCCGAAGCTTGAGTTAATTTTAAGAAGGTCTCAAAATCAGTAATATCCCGACCTTTCCCTGAATAATGGATGATTTTTTCCACTGATGAAGGAAATGTCTTCGCACATTCAAGTGGTGGCAAATCACTATCGGCATGCACTCGATCTGCCAAAGTGATCGCACATGGAAATTCTGCTAAAGACATTGGTACTGCAATGCCCTTAGCAGAACTTAAATATTCCAACAAAATACAAAACTGATTGTGCTTAAAATGGGAAGCAAGCTGTGACATAAAATAAAGTTCAAATAAAAATGATTAAAGCAGGTCGCTATTATATTCGACCTAACAGAATCAGCCCGATTAATCTTAAACAGGCTGATATAGAAAATTTTAGTCAACAATTATGCAATGAATCTATTCAATACATTCAATCAGGCAACTTTCTCATGAGATTCTCGCTCTAATGCGAAATGAAATGCCTATTTTTCAAGAATATTTTGATACGACTTAATGAAGTTCTCTTCTATCCATTTACCTTGCTTAAGATTCAATTGAACACGTTCAACACCGTCATAAACTTTACGAGTTAAGAGAAATCATTATTGTGAACAGACTATTTCTCTAAGTTGATTCATCACAACATGTAATTTATAGCCATAGAACCGGCCCATTGAGCTTTTACCACGAGATGCAATTTTAGATAATGATTTATGGCGGTGAATAGGTTTGTGCAACAAAGCCTATTCTAATTAAAACTTAGATTTCATAACCATTAATTTACAGTACAACTATCAATAAAATCGCCCCACCATTGCATCATTTCCATACGCTGATTAAAATATTCTGCATGATTATAACTTGCACGGGTTTTATTTTTATCAGTATGAGATAGCTGTGCTTCAATCCAATTTGATTGAAATAAACCGGATTCATTTAATATGGTACTAAATGTCGATCGTAACCCATGAGAAGTTAATTCATTTTTAGTATATCCCATTTTTCTGATAATCAAGTTCAGGGTATTAAAATGAATAGGTTTATTATTATTTCGGGGGCTAGAAAACACATATTTCTCGCCATGAGACCAAACGAGTGCTGATTTCACAACTTCAAGTGCTTGATCAGATAGTGGAACAAAAAAATCAGGGATATCATGACCTAAAATAACCTTTCTTCTATATTGTTTAATATGTAAGGCTGGTATTTTCCATATTTTTTTATCTAGATCGAAGTGATGTGGTTCACAAAGCAATAATTCTCCACCACGGACGCCTGTATATAATTTAAATAACAGGGCTTTTTTAATAATAGGATCTGTATTAATCTGATTTAATTTAGCTAAGAAATTAGATAGTTCATCTGAATTCAAATGAGGATAGTTTTTCTTAATCTTATTGTTGACTAATATTTTATGAAGTCCATGTGCAATATTATATTCACAATACCCCATCGCTACCGCATAATCATAAATCTGATTTAAATAACTATAGGCTTTCTTTACAGGTTCTTTTACATTTCTAGATTCTATCTTTTTAATAATCTTAACTAGATCATATCTTTTAATTTCAATAAATGGCATTAGTCCAATATTTGGATAAACATCCTGATCTAAACATTTTTTTGCGAGCTGAATTACACCGCATCGTGGTTCATCTTCAAAGGAATTTTTAATTTTAAATTCTAACCACTCTTCACAAATATCCTGAAAAGTTTTGATGTATTTTTTATGCAGTGGTTTATTTTCATAATTATTAAATTTATATTCATCCCGGACTGATCTGGCCTCTTTCAAGGACATTACAGGATATTCACCCAACTTCATGCGAGGACGTTTATTTGTCCCTGCAAGTGAATAGCGGTAACTCCAAGATTTACGTCCGTTTGGTTCTACCTTCAAACTTAAGCCGTCATCATCTGCCAGAAAATAGATTTTTTCCTTTGATTTAGCTTGACGTACCTTAATTTCAGTAAGACTCATGAATTTTTAACCTAACCACAAATGGCACTGCTCAATTGAATTATAACAAATTTAAGCGATATTCATATGATGCGTATCATACGCATCACATATTTCTATAAGTAATTGTTAAATAAAATTTATATTTAGATTGGCTAGTCCTTAGTAACCAATTAATTAACCATTAATTTTGCAAGTCTTAAATTGGCATTTGAAGTGTAACCCCATGTTATGACTATTCACATTTCTGCTCTATGATTCATGGTTACTTATTAGTTATATTATTATGTCAGGAGCGATACAAGAATTAGGGTAACCTTATGGAAATAGCGAATACGAAATTACTAGCTGGCGCTTTGATAGCCCTAACTTTAACTATAGTTAGCCCTGTCGTACTTGCAAATGATAACAATGATATACGAAAGACTATTGTAGTTAAGTTTGCTAAAAAAGCTTACTCTGCAAATTATTACGGAAGGATAGATGGATACAAGTATGATTCCTACAAATTTTATGCTAAAAAAGGGCAAAAGTTAAAAGTGAAGTTGACTGGAGGAAATGTTGAAGCTTACTTATGGGGTAATCAATTAAAAGACTCCATCAATCTTGGAGAATATTCTCCAGAGCTTGATGATAATGGTATTTATATTTTACCTGCTTCAGGTGAGTATGAAATTAGAGTATTACAACCTAGATCACAGGCAAGAAAAGATAAAAAACCTCAATACTGGATGAGTATTGACATTAAATAAAGACTTGCTAGATTTTTTTAAGCTTTTATACCAGGGTTCAAAAACTATTGCCAGTTAAACGGGGCGTGATTTTTATTCATATGTTTTTATATTAGTAAAAATGATATAGATACGTAATTCATAAAGATCGTTTCAATTTAGCAATCTCTAAATACATCTTGTAATTGGCATGTTGAATCCGTTCATTTGAGGGGTCGTATTGCTTCTGGACTTCATCTAAGAAAGGAGTTTCTTCACATAATTCAAAGTACCTTTCCATCGGTATTTTATCTTTCAAAGCTGAATGTGGTCTCATCCAGTTATAGTAATGCTGCCATTCTGCCAGTTTACTCTGAATTTCCTCTGAATCGATATCTACAGTAGCGTAGAACTCAGATTTATCAGTCTTTTGTGAGCGCTCTACCTTGCCATTCAGATGAGGTGAACCCGGTTTATTTGGCCTAAATTTGATTCCATACTGCATCATTTTTTCTGTACTTTTTCAGCAAAGAATTCTCGTCCACGATCGGTCTGTATTCGCTGTATGGGAAAAGGCATTTCTTCAATTACACAGTTAAAAGGTCGAGTGTATCGCAGCTGTTCGGCGTTTATATATCCTTAAAACGCGATATCGTGTGCAGTCATCGATAGATGTGTACTGATATAGTCCAGGGACCCAGTTTACAGGTATCCATTTGAATTCTATCGCCTGGTAATGGACATTCATAACAAATGTAATCTACTTTACGACGGAATTTTTTAATCGGTTTGACTTAATGGGTGGATAGTACTTTATGGATAGTCGCCAAGGACAACGAAACTCCGTGCAGCGCATTTTCAATATTAGGTGGTGTATCAAAAAGTATGCTAAAAAAAAGCAGGTTGAATTTTGATAAAATAGAGAAATGCAAATAACTCTAGAAATCAAATGTCCAACCTGCCTCAGTGACAGTATAAAGAAAAATGGCATCAAAGTAGATGGGAAACAAAACTACCAATGCAAAGACTGCAAACGTCAGTTTATTGGTGACCATGCTCTGAGCTATCTAGGATGTAATTCTGGCATTACTCGTAAAATATTACAGTTAATGGTCAGAGGCAGCGGTATACGAGATATCGCTGAAGTTGAGCGCATTAGTATCGGTAAAGTCTTACGGACTTTAACTGAATCGGCCTATCAAATTCAGCCTAAACAAAGTCATTATGAATCTCTCGAAGTAGATGAATTCTGGACTTTTGTTGGAAATAAAAATAATAAACAATGGCTTATTTACGCCTACCATCGAGAAACAGGTGAGATTGTTGCTTATGTTTGGGGTAAGAGAGATTTAGCTACAGTCCAAAGGTTGAAGACAAAGCTTAAACAATTAGGGGTGGTGTTTCAAAAAGTATGCTGAAAAAAAGCAGGTTGGATTTTGATAAAATAGAGAAATGCGAATAACTCTAGAAATCAAGTGTCCAGCCTGCCTAAGTGACAGTATAAAGAAAAATGGCACAAA
>NZ_PQLP01000065.1:0-10128 GCF_002918965.1 Acinetobacter sp. ACNIH3
TGGTTCAATAAAAAGCGTGTACACAGTGCACTGGGTTATGTATCGCCTTTTGAGTTTGAAGCAATGTACTATGATAAGATTAACCCGTTAGGTCAGGTGGCCTAACTTAAATAAAAAAGTCTCCGCCAAACCCGGTACGGTTCAGTAGTGAATAAATATTAAACTCTTATTGGCATGACCTGTTCAAAAATAAGTTTTTAATTTACTTAAAGAATATAAATAAATTTCATTAAAAAATTTTGAATAATTATTAAGATTTTGATATTTATATAAATTTAATTTTTAAAATACTTAATAATATATAATTTATATTAAAAACAAACAATTTATATAAAGAGGTATAATATATTCTCCATATAAGTGTGATTAAGGCGACACATTTAATGTCTATCTCCCAATTATCCAAGGCTGTATATACATGCTTGGCTGCTTTGCTATTGGCAAATACTGCTACTCATGCTGCGGATGCATTTAGTACAGAAAATCCATGGATGTTAGGCGACTGGAATGGTCAGCGTACTCAACTTCAACAACAAGGTTATGATTTCAGTTTTGGTTATACCGGTGAAGTAGCAACACTCATTAATGCTAAAAACTCATCTGATCACGGTACTGAATACGCCGACCAGTTTGCAATCGGGGCCCATCTGGATCTGGAAAAAATTGCAGGATGGAAAGATACCGAAGCACAAATTACGGTGACTCAGCGTAACGGTCGTAACTTATCCAATACTGCTGAAGCGCTTAATGGACACTTAAGCTCGGTGCAGGAAGTATGGGGACGTGGTCAAACCTGGCGTTTAACTGACTTCTGGATCAAGAAAAAATTCATGGATCAGAAACTGGATGTCAAAGTTGGTCGCTTCGGTGAAGGTGAAGACTTTAACAGTTTTGACTGCGATTTCCAGAACCTGGCATTGTGTGGTTCACAGGTGGGCAACTGGGTCGGTGACCAATGGTATAATTGGCCGGTATCACAATGGGCAGCACGTGTGAAATATAACCTCACACCTGAAATCTTTACCCAAGTGGGCGTCTATGAATATAACCCTGAGAATCTGGAACGTGGTAAAGGCTTTAGCCTGAGCACAGACGGCTCTAAAGGCGCGATCATTCCGGCAGAAGTGGTGTGGACACCGAAACTGGGTGAGCAAAAACTGCCAGGTGAATATCGTGCCGGTTATTACTACAGTACCGCTGATGCCAAAATATTTGATGGCGTGACTCCACAAGATGAACAAACCCAAAATGGTCATCATCACGGGGGGTGGATTGTAGCTAAGCAACAGCTGACTTCACATCAAGGGGATACATCACGTGGTTTAAGCGGTTTCGTGAACGTCACTGTTCATGACTCTAAAACCAACCAAGTTAGTGATATGCAAAATATCGGTCTTGTCTACAAAGGTGCGATGGATGCCCGTCCACAGGATGAAATCGCTTTGGGTGTTGCCCGTATCAATATGAACAATGATGTATTGGGTAACCGTAGTGAAGAAGTCGATGCGGAAATCTATTACGGCATTCATGCAACTAACTGGCTGACCATCCGTCCAAACCTGCAATATGTCCATCATGTCGGTGCATATAAAGACGGTGAAAATGTCTGGGTGGGTGGAATCAAGTTTAATACGTCGTTCTAATCGGAGTTTTTAGTTGCAAATACACAATTGATTCTTCCATTACTTTGGGGCATTGATGAACTGATACTCCAAGTATTCATGTATTTATAACTAAGAACTTAACAATATGGTGCTCATGCATTCGAATTGCATGAGCGAAAAGAAATCTTATAAAGGTGTTCAATATGAGTACTTCGTCTTCAGGTTCAGTACTGAAAACGATTATGGCAGTCATTGCTGTTATTTTCGGTCTGGTACTACTGATCGGAGGGATTTACCTGGCAGTACTTGGTGGGTCTTGGTACTACATCATTGCCGGTATTTTCTTTATTGCGACCGCAGTGTTATTACATAAACAGAAAAGTACAGCACTGATCGTATACGCCGTGCTGATTTTAGGCACAGTGGTATGGGGGCTATGGGAAGTTGGTTCGGACTTCTTCGCACTCGCACCTCGTTTAGACATTTTAGGCCTGTTCGGTTTAGCACTTCTCATTCCAGCCGTGACGCGTGGTTTTGGGGAGACGAAAGGTGCCAAGATTGCACTCACCAGTACTTTGGCAATTACCATTGCGGTAATGATCTATTCTGTATTCAATGACCCGCAAGAAATTCGTGGCGAATTAACATCACAGCAACCTGCAGTGCATCAGTCTATTCCAGGTATTGCTGACGAAGACTGGCCAGCCTATGGTCGTACTCAGTCAGGTTTACGTTATTCTCCATTAAAACAGATTACTGCTGATAACGTAAAAGATCTGGAGTTAGCTTGGGAATTTCATACCGGTGATGTAAAAACGGATAAAGATTCTGGTGAAACTACGAATCAGGTAACCCCGATTAAAGTGGGTAATAACCTGTTTATGTGTACCACTCACCAGTACCTGATTGCACTTGATCCTGCGACGGGTAAGGAAAAATGGCGTTTTGATCCTAAGCTAAAAGCGGACAATACCTTCCAGCATTTAACTTGCCGTGGCGTATCTTATTATGATGCGAACAATACTGCAGGTTTTGAAAGCAGCCTGGCTGCGCGTTCAACTACGTCTGCCGAATGTCCTCAGAAAGTAATCTTACCAGTGAATGACGGACGTTTGGTGGCGGTCAATGCAACTACTGGTAAGGTATGTTCCGACTTTGGTAATAACGGCGAAGTCGATCTGCAAAAAGACATGCCATTCCCATATCCAGGCGGTTATAACCCGACTTCACCTCCTGTGGTGACAGGTACAACCATTATCATCGCCGGTTCAACCACAGATAACTATTCAACTGAAGAACCTTCAGGTGTGATTCGTGGTTATGATGTAAATACTGGTGAATTGCTCTGGGTATTTGATACGGGTGCGGAAGATCCAAATGCGATTCCTGCTCCAGGGCAAAAATTCGTAAATAACTCTCCAAACGCATGGGCGCCATTGGCTTATGATGCACAGCTGGATATCGTCTATGTACCAACAGGTGTAGGTACACCGGATATCTACGGTGGTCACCGTACTGAGCTAGACGAGCGTTATGCGAACTCTATGCTGGCGATTAATGCATCTACCGGTAAATTGATCTGGAACTTCCAGACTACTCACCACGACTTGTGGGATATGGATGTACCCGCTCAACCGACATTGACTGATATCAAAGACAAAAACGGGAAAATGGTTCCAGCGATCTATGTGCTGACCAAAACCGGTAATGCCTTTGTATTAGACCGTCGTACAGGTGAAGCGATCGTTCCGATTACTGAAAAACCAGTACCTCAGTCAGTAAAACGCGGTCCGCAAACCAAAGGCGAGTGGTATTCAAAAACTCAACCGTTCTCTGACTTCAACCTGGCTCCTCAAGATAAATTGACGGATAAGGACATGTGGGGTGCCACCATGTTTGATCAGTTAATGTGTCGTGTATCGTTCAAAAAACTGAACTATGACGGTATTTATACACCACCCTCTGAAAACGGGACGCTGGTCTTCCCGGGTAACTTGGGGGTATTCGAATGGGGCGGTATGTCTGTGAATCCAGACCGTCAAATTGCATTGACCAACCCAATTGGTTTGCCATTTGTATCTCGTTTGATTCCGCAAGATCCGAACCGTAAGCAGACTGCCAAAGGTGCAGGTACTGAAGCGGGGGTACAGCCAATGTATGGCGTACCTTATGGTGTTGAAATCAGTGCCTTCCTCTCTCCATTCGGCTTACCATGTAAGCAACCTGCATGGGGCTATGTGGCGGGTGTAGATCTGACCAATCATGAAATCGCTTGGAAACGTCGTATCGGTACGATTCGTGACAGTATGCCGGGCATTCCATTGCCTCCATTTAAAATGGGTGTACCAATGTTAGGTGGTCCAATCTCGACTGCGGGTAATGTGATGTTTGTTGGTGCAACTCAGGATAACTATATCCGTGCCATCAACGTAAACAATGGGGATGAGTTATGGAAAGGTCGTCTACCTGCAGGTGGTCAAGCGACGCCAATGACGTATGAAGCCAACGGTAAGCAGTATGTTGTGATTATGGCGGGTGGTCATGGTTCCTTCGGAACCAAAATGGGTGACTCTTTGGTTGCCTATGCACTACCTGACAATAAATAATGAAGTTTTATAGTTAAGTAAAAAAGCCTGATTCGTCAGGCTTTTTTATGCAAAATACAGGCTGTTATAACAATGAATCTTAACCAGCAAATTATGATTGGTCAGATGAGCATGTTTATAAACATGATGCACTGATCTCATGCTGCTGAGCATTCGAGATACAGCAAAAAAACACTTTATAAATATTTTGGCTTCCATGACATGCATAGACGCCAGACTTCAGGAATATAAGCTATGTACCTTCATATAAGACGGTTACCGATGAAATCAACGTTGTCCTGCCTGATCGCCTGTATCAGTCAAGGAATTTATGCGGAAGAACCGGTTACAGAGGTACAGCGACTGGCTCCCATTGTGGTTGAAGCAACCCGTACAGATCGTGCCATTTTGGAAACACCGGCATCTACCTATTATCTGCATCAGGAACAACAAAATAGCTTAAATGTAAACTTGTCTGAAACCTTAAAAGGTGTACCAGGGTTGCAGCTGAATAACCGCGAAAATTACGCTCAGGATTTACAGATCTCAATGCGGGGCTTTGGCGCACGCTCGACTTTCGGTGTGCGAGGAGTACGTTTATATGTGGACGGTATTCCTGCGACTATGCCGGATGGGCAGGGGCAAACCTCGAATATTGACCTGAATAGTCTGGATCATATTGAAGTGCTGAGTGGTCCATTTTCCTCGCTATATGGTAATTCTTCTGGCGGAACCATCCTGACACAAAGCCGTGAAGGGCAAGGACCTGATTCAGTCACTTTAGGATATTCAGGTGGCAGTCAGAATAAAGGTCAAACGAACCTGGTACTACAAGGTGGCTCAGATAATGCTTCTGAACCAAGCTATATCATCAGTTCATCTTATTTTGATACGGATGGTTTCCGTGACCATAGTGGTGCACATAAAGTACTGAACAATGCCAAGCTGACTTGGGATCTGGAGGATGGCTCTAAAATTAACTGGGTCAATAACTATGTCAAAATTGCAGCAGATGATCCAGGTGGTTTAACACGTGAACAATGGCGAGCAAATCCTAAACAGGTGGCAGCAAATGTACTGCTATATAATGCACGTAAAGAAATTGAGCAATTTCAAACTGGATTAACCTGGAACAAGCCGATCAATGATCAGCATGAATTGTACGGTATGGCGTATTGGGGGCAGCGTGAGGTTACCCAATATCAGTCGATTCCAAGTACAGCACAAGGCGCTCCTAATCATGCCGGTGGCGTGATTGATTTTGACCGTCAGTTTTATGGGACTGACTTGCGCTGGACAGGGCGAGAGATTCTGCCAAATACCAAACTGATTGCTGGTGTCGCCGTAGATGCCATGACCGAAGAGCGGAAAGGCTATCAAAATTTTGTGGGTAATACTTTAGGTGTTAAAGGTGAATTACGTCGTAATGAAGACAATACGCTTTGGAACGCTGATCCTTATATACAGGCCTCTTATCACTTTGCGCCAGACTGGACTTTAGACGCAGGCTTGCGTTATAGCAATGTGCATTTTAAATCTGAGGATCACTATACCATTGGGGAAAATGGCGATAACTCAGGTAAGACCACTTATGAAAAGCTTTTGCCTTCAGTCGCTTTAAGTTGGAAAATTATTCCTGATGCAATGGTCTATGCTAGCTATGCACAAGGTTTTGAAACACCGACCTTTACTGAAATGGCTTACCCAGCAAATGACACTAATGAAACCTTTGGTTTAAAAGCTGCTGAAAGCGAAACTTATGAGCTAGGATTAAAATCTGCTAATCGCTTTGGTGATATGACCTTAGCAGCATTTCAGACTCAAACTAAAAATGACATTGTTTCTGCGGGTAGTGATGAAGGTCGTTCGACTTTCCGTAATGCGGATAAAACTCTAAGAAAAGGATTAGAGCTATCTTGGAACAAAAATCTTTGGCGAGATCTGATAGCACAAGCCAGCTATAGCTATATTGATGCAACTTTTGATGCAGATATTCCGGAAATTCTAGGCAAAGACGGAAAAGTGGCTGTAGTGAAAATTCCCAATGGAAACTATATTCCTGGGATTGCCAAGAATCAGGCTTTCTTAAGTTTGGGATGGAAGCCTGAGAATGGCTTTAATGCAGGTCTCGATGTGCGTTATTCAGACCGTATTTATGTCAACGATACCAATACTCAATATGCGCCAAGCTATACCATGGCTGGTGCCAATGTTGGCTATAACTGGAATATGAAAGACTGGTCTGTCAAAACTTTTGCGCGTGTAGATAATTTGTTTGATAAAGACTATTCAGGTTCAGTCATCGTCAATGAAAGCAATGGTCGTTTCTATGAGCCGGCAGAAGGGCGAAACTGGAGTGCCGGATTGAGTATAACCAAAGCGTTTTAATTAAAATAATTTGTGGCTGCTCAATTTTCAAAATAAAAAATCCCGCTTCTTGAGTGGGATTTTTTAATATTTAAGCTTTGAAAAATTGATCAGAGAATTTGAGATAAAACTAGATCGTTTGCTGATTCACTCGTTTCGATAATTCCTCGGCACTTTCCACCCGTTCAGAATATCGATCGGTGAGATAAGCAGACTGACCGCGGGTGAGTAGAGTGAACTTGTAGAGCTCCTCCATCACATCCACAATGCGGTTGTAATAAGGCGATGCTTTCATGCGACCATCTTCCTCAAATTCGAGGAAAGCTTTCGGTACAGAAGACTGATTTGGAATGGTGATCATGCGCATCCAGCGTCCTAAAACACGCAACTGATTCACCGCATTAAAGGATTGCGAACCACCACAGACCTGCATGAGTGCCAGTGTCTTGCCTTGGGTGGCACGAATTGCACCTGCTGCCAGAGGAATCCAGTCAATTTGGGCTTTGAGAATCGAACTCATCGAACCATGACGTTCCGGTGAACACCAGACCATGCCTTCTGACCAGGCCAAAAGCTCATGCAGTTCTTTTACCTTAGGGTGACTCGTATCTGCATCCTCAGGCAAGGGCAATCCTTTGGGATGGAAGATTCTAACCTCGGCGCCAAAATATTCCAGTATCCGGCCGGCTTCCTGAACGGCGAGACGGCTATAGGACCGTTCACGGTTTGAACCATACAGCAGCAGAATACGGGGTGGATGATCCAGCGCTTTGGCCTGAACTTTGTCCAGTGTCGGTGTTTCTAGCAGATTCACATTGATATTCGGGAGATCCATCGGGTTATGCCTCTTTAAACACTTTTTTTCTTAACCATAATGAAACGCTGACCAGCGCAATCAGAACTGGAACTTCAACCAAAGGGCCAATCACGGTGGTAAATGCCACAGGGGAGGCGAGACCAAAAGTGGCAATCGCAACTGCCAGCGCCAGCTCAAAATTATTACCGGCAGCGGTAAAAGAAATAGCCGCAGTTTTGGGATAATCATTGCCCATCCACTTACTCATAAAGAAGCTGATAAAGAACATCACCACGAAATAAATGGTCAAGGGAATGGCAATTCTGAGTACATCCAGTGGCAGGCTGACCACATCGCCGCCTTTAAGGCTAAACATGGCAACAATGGTAAATAACAGGGCCAGCAGGCTGAGCGGGCTGATTTTTGGAATAAACTGCGTTTGATACCACTCCAGACCTTTTTGCTTGACCAGAATCAAACGTGTCAAAAAGCCCAGTAAAAATGGAATACCCAGATAAACCAGAACCGCGTGGGTAATCGTCCAGAAGCTGACATCAATTACCTGTGCTTCAACACCAAAATAAGGCGGCAAGAAGGTCAAAAATAGCCAGGCATAGGTACTGAAAAACAGGATCTGGAAAATACTGTTAAATGCCACCAGTCCGGCCACATACTGATTATCGCCGCACGCCAGACCATTCCAGACTAAGACCATGGCAATACAACGCGCCAAGCCGATCAAAATAACACCCGTCATATATTCAGGATAGGATTGTAGGAAAATCAGCGCCAATGCAAACATCAGGCAGGGTGCAATCAGCCAGTTTTGAAGCAGAGACAGGGTGAGCGTGCGTTTATCCTTAAATACCTGCGGCAAGGTGGCATAGTCCACTTTGGCAAGTGGCGGATACATCATGATAATCAGACCGATGGCAATCGGAATATTGACCGAATCAATACTCATCCGGTCTAAAGCAATCGACGCCTGAGGAAAGAAAACCCCAATCCCGATCCCCAGCAGCATGGCGATAAAAATCCAGAGGGTCAGATTTTTATCTAAAAATGACATTTTTGAAGCAGACATGATATTGGACTCAGGATACTTCGCAAGGTTTTGAAATAGTAGATTTTAATTTTTGAATTTCCGGATCTTGTGCGATGACTTTTAATATTTCATTTGCCCAGACCGGCAAATCCGGATTTAAACGGTAATAAACCCATTGCCCTTGGCGTTGATCCAGCAACACACCCAGATTTCTCAATAAAGCCAGATGACGGGAAATTTTAGGCTGGCTTAGATTTAATTGTTCTGTGAATTCACATACGCAGACATTCTGTTTGGCCATGACCAGCTTTAAAATATCTAAACGTGTTGAATCGGCAAGACATTTGAAAAAATCGGTCTGATGCATCGCGATACCCTGATATATTTACTATTGCGAATATACGGATATCCATATATAAAAGCAATATTGTTTATGTACTGAGAAAAGTCATGTCGCAAAAGATCAAGATTTATCATAATCCCGAGTGTGGAACCTCTCGAAATACCTTGGCCTTGATCCGTAATACCGGTGAGGAACCACAGGTGATTGAATATCTGAAAACACCACCGACCAAAGAGGAACTGATTCAGTTAATCCAGGATGCGGGTCTGTCGGTACGTGAAGCGATTCGTAAAAATGTAAAGCACTATGAAGAACTGAACTTGGAAAGCAGTGATTGGACAGATCATCAATTGATTGATTTCATGCTGCAACATCCGATTTTGATTAATCGTCCATTTGTGGTGACTGAACTGGGTGCGAGATTGTGTCGACCATCAGAAGTTGTTTTAGATATTCTTTCCGCTCCGCAGCGCGCAGCTTTTAGCAAGGAAGATGGGGAGATGATTATTGATGAAGCAGGTAAGCGGTTAAAATAACTTTCAGAATTTAAAGTCGATCGCTCAGATCACAAAAAAGCCACCGCAAGGGTGGCTTTTTATTTAAAGCTAAAATGACAGATCGTAAGACGACACATCGCTTGTCATTTTGCTATACGTAAAATCAATATGTTAAGCATAATTGTGACAATCAATGACATTATCTTGTGACACAACCTGTGTCATTATGGAATAAAAACGACACAACGTATGTCATTATGAGAAGTTTATGTACGATAGATTTTTTGGAAGATACTAAAATTATTAAGATTACATGTTCACGATATGGAAAATGTATTAATAACCGCTTAGATACCTATCTGCTCTAGAGTTTAGATGAAATACATAATACTTTGGCGAATAGCTTAATAATTAAGTGTGTAATGTGATAAAGCATTAAAAAAACCCAATCGGCTATGATTGGGCTTTAATATAACTATAAAATTTATTTGTGTTTTACAAAAAGATCTCTAGGGTTAACTGTCCCAATTAAAGTTCGAAATTGATCATTGTCTATAATTTTCTGTGTAAATTCATTAAGAGAATTATGTAGCTGAAACCGAGCCCAAGGATTTAAAAATAAATTACTTTCTAAGCGCTCAAGTGAATAACAATCCACATTTTCAAAGAACCATATACCACTAACCCTAGTATTAGTAGGCTTTCCGTTATATAGCCATAAGCCATCTCCAGAAAAAACTATTTCTGAGATATTAGTTTCTTGAGGCTTTGTTGCACAAAGCTGTTCTTAAGGACTCCTTCGGCAATATAATTTCCAAATGAAGAAGCCTACATACAAAATCTACCGCACAACCAATTGGCCCGCATATAACCGAGCTCTCATTAATCGTG
>NZ_PQLP01000066.1:0-9589 GCF_002918965.1 Acinetobacter sp. ACNIH3
AATAAGATGAAGCTGATTTTCTAGCAGTAATTCATCTGCCATTTTTTGAATACGGGCTTGGCTCTCTGGAGAGCGGCTAGCTAACAATTCTTGCAGAGTCTTAGCCATTAGATTTATCTCCTAGGGTAGTGAGATGAAGTTGGTATTGTTCATCTGCAATATCCAGCATGTCTTTATAAAAACGCTTTTTACCGCCTTTATCAGCAATACATAGAACAATAGCCTGTCGTAAGGGATCAAATGCGAAGAAAGCTCTTAAGGGTCTACCGCGATGTTGAACACGCAGTTCTTTCATATTGGTAAATTTAGACTCATACACAGTATCTACTAAAGGACGGCCTAAACTCGGTCCCTGCTGCTGTAGAACAACCAGGGCAGCTAGGACCTTCTCTTGTGTCGATTCCTCTTGTTGTTCAAGCCACTGATTAAATAGATCTGTCGTAATGACTGTCCACATACCACAACCAAAATATAGATTATAGTCTATATTTTAGGAGCATTATGTTTGTTTTGCAAATGAGAAAGGATAGGAAATAAAAAACCCCGGCATCCTGCCGGGGTTTTTCGTATTGGTTCGCTCGGTATAACTCCTGTCCTACCTTACAGTCCTTGTGCTTATCTATTGTTATTCTTATATGGAACTTCCTGTTCTCTATGGCTTCATCATAGGAAAATTCACCTCTCCTGGACAGCCGTAAAGAACCGGAATTTACGTAAGCCCAGGCGTACAAAATAGCCTAAATTTTATCCACAAAAAATGTGGATAATTTTGGACATTGAGGCATTGATAAAATTTGAAAAATCTCAAAATTGATTACTTTTTAAACAAATTTATTGGCAAGAACTATCAAAAACGATCATAAAAAAGCCGACTTGTTTCCAAGTCAGCTTTTCGACATCGTCGAGCATTATCACTATAACACAAGTATTTGATTTTTATGTGTTTAAAATATGCATTTCGTATAACGGCCATTATGTTAAATGGGGGATTTATGAATTCTGAATATATCTTTATATGTAATAAATATTGACAAGTATTATTGATAATGAGCATATCTTCTCATATAAGCACAAGTATAAGCAGAGGAAAACTATGGACGTTCTATTTTCGAATTTTTTAGATAAACCTGTTTGGATGTGGATTTTCTTTATCCTTATTGTACTTGTCCTGCTTATTCTAGATCTTGGAGTATTTCATCGTAAGGTAAGAGAGATTGGTGTTAAAGAAAGCTTAGCACTATCAGCATTTTATATTACATTAGGTTTACTTTTCGGCGCATGGGTGTGGTGGTATCTCGGACCCACGGCAGGGATTAACTATGTAACCGGTTTTGTAATTGAAAAATCATTAGCGATGGATAATATCTTTGTCATTGCAATGATTTTTTCATATTTCTCGATACCAAGAATTTATCAGCATAGAGTCTTATTTTGGGGAATTATAGGTGTAATTTTTCTAAGAGCTATCATGATTGGCGTGGGCGCAACACTGGTCAGCCAATTTTCATGGGTTCTTTATATATTTGCAGCCTTTCTTATTTTTACAGGGATAAAAATGTGGCTAAGTGTTGATAAAGAATATGAAGTCGGAAATTCTCCTATTTTGAACTTTATTAAAAAAAGATTTCGTGTCACTGAGCAGCTTCATGCAGAGAAGTTCTGGGTGAAAAAGATTGATCCAAAAACTAACCAATTAACCTGGTTTATGACACCACTTTTTCTAGCCTTGATCATGATTGAATTTGTAGATCTGATCTTTGCAATAGATAGTGTTCCTGCGATTTTTGCGATTACGACAGATCCATTTATTGTTTATACTTCAAATATTTTCGCAATTTTGGGATTACGTGCTTTATATTTTGCCCTATCAGCAATGGTCGACCGCTTCCATTATTTGAAGTACGCATTAGCAGTATTGTTAGTCTTTATTGGATCAAAAATTTTTATAGCTGATGGATTAGGTATAGCAAAAATTCCACCGCCAGTCTCCCTTTCGATCACGTTCATCATCTTGTTTACAGGAATTCTATACTCTCTTTGGAAAACAAAAGATCAAAGTACTCATAGGTAAAAATTACAATCCTTTAAATAATTAATAGCTACCAATAAAACAGTGGCTGTTAATTATTCTGATTATAAGTTTTCCTAAAATTAACATAATACACGTTATACGAATCTAAAAATGGGAGCCTTTAGCTCCCATTTTTACTATATTTTTTAAAGTTTTAGGCGTGTTGTACAGTGAGTTTTAAGCCTAACGCATTTACTACACGATTAATCGTATCAAAACGTGGTGCTGAATCATGACGTAGGGCTTTGTAGAGTGCCTCACGCCCAATCCCTGCTTCTTTAGCAATTTGAGTCATGCCACGAGCTTTAGCAATAACACCAAGTGCATGGGCTAATTCAGCTGGATCATTATCTTCAAGAACCATATTGAGATACATCACAATGTCTTCTTCAGTTTTGAGTGACTCAGCCATATCAAAACTTGGTAAATCAGCGACTTTAACCATTTTAATCCTCCAATGTTTTCGATAATTTGACTGCACGATCGATGTCTTGTTGTTGAGTCGATTTATCTCCTCCACCAAGCATTACAATCACTACGTCACCATGCTGGATGTAATACATTCTCCATCCAGCACCGAAGAATTCTCTCATTTCCCAAACGCCATCTTGGAGAGGCTTAATGTCTCCCCAATTTCCACGTTGAACCTTATCTAATCTACGATTCAGACGAATACGGGTCATATTGTCTTTAATGCCATCTAACCATTCATCAAATTCTGGCAGACGTTTAATTTCAATCATGAGAATTCCTTATCTTCTCACTATATTGTATTCGATCGAATACAATATGCAAGTAGTCTATACGGACATCCATTAATTTCGTATAACAGCCATTATGTTAAATGGGGAGTGATTTAGTGGAATATTCTTTAATTTTTTATATGAAAGAAGATACCTTGAATCGTGTCAAAAGAAGCATAGATTTTTTATCCATACCTCTAGTGTTCATTCTTTATAGTAAAATTTTAATCGTTAAACCCACTAAAGCAGAACCGATGATGACTCTGAGCACACTTTGATTAAATTTAAATAATGCGACTACAGCTAAAATTGCAATAATGGCAGAGATATAATCAAAATTCCCTTCAAAACCCTGTGGCCAAAGCACGTGGTAACATAAAAAGAGTGCCAAATTTAAAATTACGCCCACCACGGCAGCGGTAATGGCGGTTAAAGGGGCAGTAAATTTAATTTGATTGTGTGTGGACTCTATAACAGGTGCTCCGGCTAAGATAAAGAAAAATGAGAAAATAAAAGTAAACCACGTGACGATGATTGCACCTAATGCACCTGCAATAAATTGATGTTCAGCACCCAACAGCGAATGGTTATAAGCTGCTAAGAAGCCGACAAAAGCCACCACCATGATCAATGGGCCGGGAGTACTTTCACCTAGGGCTAAACCATCGATCATTTGAGTTGGGGTGAGCCAGTGATAAAAACCGACAGCGCCTTGATAAACGTAAGGCAGAACAGCATAAGCACCACCAAATGTCAGAAGTGCAGCTTTAGTAAAGAACCAAGCCAGTTGAGTATAAGAATGACTCCATCCCAAAACTGCTGTTAAAGAGATGAGTGGAATTGCCCATAAAAGTGCTGAAATTACAGTTATTTTGATCAGATGAGACCATTTAAAAACAGCATGTTCAGGTGTAGGGGTATCATCATCAATAATTGCACGTCCATAGGATTTTTGACTGGACTGATGTGCATTTAGCTTAAATAAATCAGGATACTTTTTACCGACCAAATAACCCGATATCGCTGCACATAAAACGATTAAAGGGAAAGGAATATTAAAAATAAATATTGCAAGAAAAGCGATAACTGCAATCGCCCATAGAAATTTATTCTTTAATGAACGACTGCCAATACGATACGTGGCATGAAATACAATTGCGGCAACTGCGGGCTTAATGCCATAAAACAAACCGGCAATGATCGGGACGTCGCCATATTTCACATAGACCCAAGACAGCCCAATGAGGATAAAAAGAGAAGGTAGAACAAATAAAACCCCTGCAACGATGCCACCTTTGGTTTTATGCATTAACCAGCCAATATAAGTTGCAAGTTGTTGAGCTTCGGGGCCGGGTAAGAGCATGCAATAATTCAATGCGTGCATAAAACGCTGTTCTGAAATCCATTTTTTTTCTTCAACTAACTCTTGGTGCATAACAGCGATTTGCCCGGCAGGGCCACCAAAGCTAATGAATCCCAGTTTTAACCAAAATTTGAATGCTTGCCAAAAGCTGATAGATTCAATTTCTGTTTCATCTATTAAAGATGACTTATTATTCATGTTAAATTCCTTTGAAAGTCTGCATATAAGCCATCAAAAATATGGTTTGAAAGATGGAGTAATTGATCATCATCTGTGATCGTGCTTCTTAAGCCTTGCAAGATTTTTTCAATGCCTAAGGCTTCGGCAGGCTCATTTCCCCCAACATCTAAAAAATGAACAATTTCAGCGATTTTATTTAAAGCAGGGGTTTGTAATTCAAAGCTATGCATTAACACTTCAAAAGTGACTAGATGATTGATATGGGTAAATTGGGCATCATCAAAATCAAAACCTAAGGTATCTTTGGGGCAATCATTGGGATGCTCTAACCAAATAAATTTTGCCTGAGGGTCTACAAATTTCTGAATGATCCATGCCGATGCCAAACGGTCAACCCAAGGACGCTTTCTGGTTGCCCAGATTTTATTTTGAAAATCTTGCTTGCATAGGACTTTTAATTGCTGTTCAAAATTATTGGGTTCATCGTATTCACCTAACCGGGCAATAACTTGTTCTAATCGGGTGAGTTCATTCAGTGTTTTGCTTTGATGAGTATTTGGGAAAAAATCTATTTCTATCAGTGAATTGAGGTTTTTTCTTAATTTTCGAATCTGTTTGAGATGTTCTTTTTTCTTATTTTCCTCAAGCGTATTTTGTATTTGTGAAATTTCAGTTCTCAGTTCTTCATATTCTCCAGTCCTGTCGAAAAGTTGAGCAAGGTCTAAATGTGCAGGAGGTTCAGTCTGAAAGATATAGGCATGCCCATGTTCATTAAGATGATCATGAACAACAGACTCGAATTTTTCAGAATGTGCTTCGGGTAAGAGGTAAACACCATCTCTTAAAGTTGCTGCACCATTTGACTTTAATGAACGCCAAATTCGCATTCTTGCGGTTGTGCTTTGACTGGGAAGTGATGAGATCAGTAATGATATTTTCATGTTATAAAATCAACAAATTTTGTTTATCTTATAACAATTTTAAAGGATTAAAAATAGTTTTCCTTTAATAAGAATATATGTAAAAGTCATAAAAGATTTTTCTATCCTTTAATAGTAAATTCAACAGATGCTTATAACTTAGCAGTTTGTAAAATAGAACTTTATAAATCTACTCATCTAGGAAATGCACATGGTCTGGCTTATTGCTAAGTACGCTCTAACTGCTGGAATGGTCATACTTATTTCAGAAGTTGCTAAACGTAGTGACCGTCTAGGCGGATTGATTGCAGCCTTACCTATCGTAACGATACTTGTGCTGATATGGATGAAACTTGAGAATCAAGACCCGCAGAAAATTTCAAATCATGCTTGGTATACCTTTTGGTATGTAGTACCGACATTACCTATGTTTTTAGCATTCCCAATACTTTATCAGCGTTATGGATTTTGGCTATCTCTAGCCATTTGCTACGTAATGACCATTCTTCTTTTTCTTGCATGGGCAGCTATATTGCACCATTTCGGTATTGATTTGCTGTAAATGAACTAGGGGCATGAATGTTAGTTTTTCTAAAATTAACATAATACACCTTATACGAAATGCTTGAAATTTCTCTTTAAATATCATTATATTAAAGTAAGCCGTTCTGGACATTAGGGCACCAGAACGGCTTTTTATTGATTATTCATGTTCCACGCTTACTTATTGAGCAAAGTTCCACGGCTTTGATAAGCCCAGGTGAATAATCAGGAAGCTTGGTCTTTTTCTTTTTGGCGTTCATCCAGCTCTTTTTTGAGTGCCTTTTTATCCTGGTACGATGCAATTAGCATGATCGGGATCAGCAGCGGGGCCACAATAATTCCCAGGGCAATGTCTTTCAGTTTCAGCATGATCTCTCTCTCTTGATTGCTCAGTCATGATCAAAAACAGCATTCAGTACACGGCCAAATAAGCCACGTTTTTTCTTTGTCTCATCGTGTGTCTTTGATACGTGTTGTGGTGTTTCATTGGGGGGTGTCACTGGTGTTTCATGAGATATATTAATTTCACTATATTTATTATTATCAATAGTTTCACTTGTTTCTCTACTGTTGTCGCATGGTGCATCATTAGAATGTGTCACTGGTGCGTCATGAGACATTTTTTCTTCAGACTCTTTATGCCCTAATAGTAGTTGAAAGCGGTCTATTTGATCTAAATAGCGTTTTTCTCGATCTTTGTATGACTCAATTTCTTTTTTCATGAAATCAACAAGCTGACGTAAATCCGCATCATCCTTAGATTGATTCACTTCTTGTTTTTGTTCATGCTTTTTGATTGGCTCTCCAAAGCATCGGATGACTTCTGCAATATCAAAAAGTCCATCAGCGCTTCGGGATATACGTCCTTCTTTTATGGCCCTATATAACGTAGAGCGACTGACGTTAAAGCGATTAGATACTTCACTTAGTGATAACTTAGCCATTTACTACATCCTTTTTACTTGATGGCATATATCCCACTTTTTTCAGGTACGGGTATAGTTCTTTTATTCGATCAGGGTTTTGCAGCATCTCTGCAATACGAATAGCAAATTGCGGATAGCTTTCAGTTCCTTGGGAATACCGCCCCATTTCTGGTAGCTCTGAAAGCTTATTTGCAAACATGTGACGTTGTGCATCAGTCATTTGGGTAAAGATATCTACCGTATTGGGGTCTCTTTCTGAAGGTATAGAATCAATTTTTTTATGCTTGAAAGTGAATGATAAGGCTGAGATAGATCTTCCTGTTTTGTACTGTTCATATTTTACATGTATATCAGTGAGCTCATTAATTTGCTTTATGGCTGGTTCTAAAACACGACTTTTAAAATTAATCATTTTTTGATATTCATTAATATCAAGTCCTAATTTTTCTCTGAACTCAGATAAAGGAATAACAGGTGTTTTTCCTACGTCTCTCCAAGCAATTAGAAACTCATATAGACGAATAGCATATTTGCTAGTTAGTTGGGCAACCTGTTTAAGTTGATAGCTTGTAAAGTGCTTTTCCAATCTTGTAATAAGAGGAACAACATCTGGTGCAAAGGTAACTTCTAATGTAGCAAGGTCATCAACATATGCAATTCGGCTAACCCAGCGGGATTTGACTACAATTTCTTTGTTTGTATCTTTATGAATTTCCTTAAAAGAGAACTTTCTTTCAAAAAGATTATTAACTGCATTTTTTAGAGCGTTATACGCAGCTTCTTTGGTGACATCAAAGCGAGAAGCATAATCAGAAGCATGGATTTCTAATTTACTGTCGGATGAGATCCCTTGGCCTGTTTCTCTTGCTCTTATTATTGATAAAAGGATAAGCCGTTGCTCGGTTACTTCGAGATTATAACTGGCATTAATTAAGGCATTATCTTTTACTACTAAGTCATTTTTCATAAGACTGCATAGGTTATAAGTGTTATTAAGACTACATTAGCATTCGATGTAATCAAATGCAAAGAAATTGTAGTCTTATGACAAAGAAATTGTAGTCTTATGACAAAGAAATTGTAGTCTTATTAACCTTGAAAGCCTTGCAAGCAAATGCTTTCAGAGAGTCTAAAAGCATTTAAAAACTTTAAAATAATTAAAAGCCCAAGGAGTGAAAAATTGCCCTTGGTTTTCGCTACGCTCAAACTCTATTGAATCTCGCTTTCGCTCGATTCGTCGGGGCAATTTTTTGGCTCATCTCGTTGTGACTTCAATAAAAAGCAAAAGCACGATGGATTCGCTTCGCTCATAGAGCTTTTTTACTCGCTGCGCTCGATCTAGACTCAATTTTCTGCATGTAATTTACGCTTATTTAGACTTCACAGCCTAAAAAGCTGTTTTTCAGAGGGTCTAAGCGCGAATTTCAGCGATTTCACTCGTAGACACTCGTTCTGTACCTTCCTATGTGAATTTGAGCTTAAATCGCAAATGAGTGCATTTAAAAGCTAAGTTTTATAGTAATTAGATAAAATCTTTACCTTTTGTATGAGGGTCATAAGAAAAAACAGGTTTTTTAGTCTTCAATTTTTCTGTATTTCTTTCTGCATTCGTCATTTTCATTTTTTCATTAGAAGTAGGAATCATATCCTGAGACTCTAATTTTTCTATTTTATGTAGATGTACCTTTTTTTCACTCATTCCCATTTTATTCAAATTTCGCAAAACTGAACTGTAAGAAATATTGTTCGCTAGTTCAGGTAAATCAGCGTGGATTTCCTTAATTGTATAACCAGCTTCTAGCCGTTTTTCTATTTTAGGTAATACAGAGATGATGAATTTTTTAGCGCCATGTCTGGTGACCATAATGACTTCCTCTTTCTTTAATTCATGCAATTATGTGCAACTATATGCAATTAAGAGCTTTTATACGATTTTATATGAAATTATCTGCAACTATAAGCTTTTAAATGGTTTTTATTCATTTTGATGTGCAATTATATGCGTTTATGTGCAATTGAACTTTCAGTGATATTGGCAAGATGTGTAATGTTATATAACATGGCAAGCCTTAGTTATATAAATTACCCCCTTATTCGCTATTCAGCTCAACGGTTCATCTTGTCCTGCGGAGCTGTTGGCATAGCCAAAATACAGTAGAAATTAGAAAAAATGCCGAAACGGATACGCCAAAAAGTAATACAAGTAGTTGTCACTGAAGCTGAGAAAAAGCAAATAGAAGAGTCTGCTGCAATGGGAAATTTATCTGCTTCTCAATATTTGCGTGATCTTGGACTTGGCTATCAGCCGAAAAGCCTAACGGATGTAAAAAACATCCAGGAGATCCGCAGCCTGAAAGCAGATTTGAATAAAGTGGGCGGTTTGCTGAAAAATCTCATGAGTGGTGAGTTAACAGATCCGAAAGAAATCAGATCTAGGGTCAATGGCTTACTGCTAGACTTTTCCAGGAATCAAAATTCGATTGATTTGTTCATTTCAAAAGTCAGATCCACGATCAAATTTTAAGACAGGACATTTCTATTTGAGGCTTACAACGGAATTTCGTATATGAGATTTCATGTTAAATTTTTTATATCAAAATTTCAAAGTGTACTGATGAGTACACTTTTAATGGGTTCTAACACCCGAATTTCGTATATGAGATTTTATGTTAATCAGATGATCAAAAGGCCCGTGAATAGGGCCTTTCGTATAAGGTGTATTATGTTAATTTTAGAAAAAACTTAAAATTATCTATTAAAGAATCATATATTTTTGGATTACTTATAAGTGAAATAGCACCTATATAGTGCAGGCTTAGCTAGAAAAACTATAACACTCTAAG
>NZ_PQLP01000067.1:0-9577 GCF_002918965.1 Acinetobacter sp. ACNIH3
TTTGTGCCATTTTTCTTTATACTGTCACTTAGGCAGGCTGGACACTTGATTTCTAGAGTTATTCGCATTTCTCTATTTTATCAAAATCCAACCTGCTTTTTTTCAGCATACTTTTTGAAACACCACCAAAAGTTTTACTTCTGGGCCGAGTGTATGGGACGGCGCCATCACGACCATTGATACGGTAGAAAGTTCGATATAGGACGTGACTCCAGTTGAACAAACCCAGGGGGTGCAGCAGGTGCAGGTGGTTGGGCAGCAAGCCAGTACCACTGAAACGGCAATGCAGTGGGGCGCGAGGATCTTTCATCCCTTGGCCACAGTCGGGATTGTTTTTCTGTTTGTGGTACTGATTTTACTCAGTCGCAAAGACTTGCATGACCGTTTGTTGAAATTGCTGGGCGGCAATTTAAACGTCGGTACAGATGCACTGGATGATGCCGCAGACCGGATTGGAACCTATTTGCGGATGCAGTTGTTGGTGAATGTCACTTTCGGTATTCCCATGGCGGTGGGCTTATGGCTGATTGGTGTGCCTGCTGCGATTATGTGGGGAATTGTCGCGATCGGAATGCGCTTTTTACCCTATGTCGGACCCATGATCTCGGCCTTATTTCCCATTACCTTGGCATTTGCGGTTGATCCGGGCTGGAATATGGTGCTCTGGACCATTGGGCTGATTCTGTTACTCGAGCTGATTAGTAACAATGTGATTGAACCGTGGTTGTATGGCGAAAGTACCGGTCTTTCCACTTTGGCGATTATTCTTGCGGCGACATTCTGGACTACGCTATGGGGGGCTGCTGGACTGATTCTCTCGACGCCATTGACGGCGTGTTTATTGGTATTGGCTCACTATATTCCGGCATTGGGATTTATCAAAACCCTGATTGGTAGCGAACCGGTACTGACGCCACCGGAACGCTTTTACCAGCGCCTGGTTGCCGATGAAGTAGAGGATGCCCTTGAAGTTGCCCAGGATTATATTCAACAGAAATTGCCGAAAAAGCCCAGTGAGGAAGTCGTCGTTCGTAAGGTCAATGCCTTTTATGACGACGTTGCCATTCCCGCCATTCGTTTGTTTTCGCAAGGACATAGTACCGAAGCCAGTGCCGAGCACCGTTTAAGAATGCATCAGGGCTTAAAGTTGTTTAATCATGATTTCCAGCAAAAGTACCCAGCTCCAAATACAGCTGGTCCTGCGCAAGTGGTGTGCTTGGGGGCGCGTTGGGAAATTGATGTATGGGCATCTTCCATGTTGGCCCATGGTTTAAACTTAAGAAAAATTGCCGCGCAAAGCCATAATGAAGTACTGATTCAATCAAAAATGGATGTGCTTGAATCCTTGCCAGAAAATACTCAGATGCTTTGCATTTCCATGTTTTATCGGCAGCCTTTGGCACAAATTCGCTTGTTGAATCATCGCATCCGTAAACGTCTGCCGAATATTAAAATTATTTTTGCCACCTGGGGCAATGTCAGCGATGAATTGCGGGACGAGATTCAAAACCGTTTTCAACCGGATGCCGTGGTATCCACGGTGAATGAATTGATGCTGAGCATTGATGCGCTGATGCTACAACAAGGTAAAAATCCTGCACGTGAATTGCTTGCGGAAAATGAACCGGAACGTTTGGCGGCCTTGCATGAACTGCAATTGCTTCAACCTGAAACTTTACTGATTTATCAGCAGTATATTGAAGAAGCCTGCCAGGCATTTAACGTGAAATATGCGCAAATTTCCCTGGTTGATGAAAAATGGGTGAATACCCCAGCCAGCCCGCTGGCAGATGAAAATCAAAATCCGATAGAGGCACGCATTCCCCGGGAAGAATCCATTTGTACCCATCTGGTTCATCAGAATGAAGCACTGATTATTGAGGATATAGACCGAGATCCGCGTTTTACCCATAACCCGGAGTTAAACAGAAATAAAATCAAATTTTATGCCGGTGTACCTTTACGTACTAAACAAGGTCTGGTGTTAGGCAGCTTTTGTGTTCTGGATAAGCAAATTCGGCAGATGAGCGAAGATGATCTGGTGTTATTAAACCAGCTTGCAGACGATTTAATTCAGACACTGACGAGTGACAAGGCGCAAACCCAAAAGCTAGAGGAAATTGCCAAGTTACAACAAGCCAAGGGTGGCTCTCTTCAGGATTTTTTAAGCTAAAAAAAGGCTAAAAGCGAAAACAAAACTCATCTTCCTGGAAAATGAGCTGGATCTCCCGACGAAGCATAAGCATGAAACTTGCAAAGTTAAATCACTTTTCAATTTTTGACGTGCTCTATTTTTTCACCTCATCGGTCTTTGACTCGGTCTGCATGTCGTATTTACCAAAGACCCTCAAAGCATTAACCAATGAATTAACTTGTAAAGCGAACTCCTTGTTAGATTAATACAAAAAATTCAGTGCAATTGATCCATATTCAAAAAATCAAAAGGAAGCAAGTATGAGTGCGAATTATGTGAACTATCGTCCCGAAGTAGAGCAAAAACAGGAAAATGAAGAAGAGGATATTCTGCATATTACAGAACAGATGGCACAGACCAATAACCAGGTTTTTGACCGGCACCGTCATGCGGTTCGTGATGCACATGCAAAATCCCATGGTTTCTTAAAAGGCATTTTGACCGTTCCTGAAAATTTGCCGGCTCATTTGGCTCAAGGGATTTTTGCTCATCCGGGCTATTATGACGTGATGGTACGTCTATCGGCTGCGCCCGGCGATCTGCATAGCGATAAAACTCCGGCTCCGCATGGTTTCGCCCTTAAAATTTTAAATGTGCCGGGACAGCGCTTATTGCCGAATGATCCAAGCGATGGTCATCATCAGGATTTTCTGATGGTCAATATTCCGGTGCTGACTTTTGGAACAGTGCGTAAATATAAGCAAATGCTGCCTTTTATTACGGAAGCAGAACAGGCGCCTGAACCGGTTATGCGTAGCTTGCGTCAGGTGATGCGCGGCGTAGATTATCTGGTAAATCGCGCAGGCTTTCCCGCACCTGCAAGCTTAAAAGGTCTGGCGCGTAGCCAGCATCATGTATTGGGCGAAACCTATCATAGTATGGCAGCGCTTCGTTATGGCGATTATATTGCCAAAATCAGTGTCGCACCCGAATCTGACTCGGTGAAGAAACTCACCGGTATCCAGATGCAAATCAATGATGATTCCGCTATTCGTGACATCGTCCGGGATTTCTTTCAGAAGAATACGGCAGATTATGTGATTCGTGCGCAGCTATGTACCGATTTGAGGACTATGCCCGTCGAGGATGCGGCTGTGCTGTGGAAAGAACAGGAATCACCGCATCAGGTCATTGGTCATTTGCACTTTCCCCAACAGGATACTTTCAGTCCGGCACGTCGGGTGTATTCCGATGACGTGCTGTCTTTTAACCCTTGGCATGGCGTGACAGAACATCAGCCATTGGGTTCCATTATGCGGGTGCGTATGCAGGCATATGAACGTTCATCGTCTTTTAGGCATCGCATGAATACCCAGCCGCGTACAGAACCGCATCAGATTGATGACATGCCGGATTAAGGGGTTTATGTTCGGATGCCAGAATTAAATTAAAGCTATCTGCTTGAGCACAGCTGTTTTTAATGTAGAAATATTCTGGAAGCTGTTGAGCATTTTTCAGTAGAGCTAAATGCAGTGAAAATCCACTCTGAATGTCATACCAAAGCCATACAGAGCCAGGAATCAACAGCAGTAGACTTAAGCACACAAAACAACAAAAAGTGAGAAAAACAAATGCCCAGTACAGTCAAACTTCACCGTGTATTCACTGCACCCCCAGAACGGGTGTTTAGAGCCTTTACAGATCCTGATGCCTTGGTGAAATGGATGGCGCCGCATGGTTTTACCGCCAAAGTCCATCATCTTGATGCGAAAGTGGGAGGCAGCTATAAAATGTCCTTTAGCAATTTTACCACCGGTACCAGCCAGTCTTTTGGCGGAACCTATCATGAAATTATGCCTAACCAGTTGTTGCGCTATACCGACCAGTTCGACGACCCAAACTTACCCGGTCAAATTGACGTCACGATTCAGCTCCACCCGGTTTTTGTGGGCACGGAAGTGCATATCACCCAATCGGGTATTCCAGATGTGATTCCGGCAGAGGCCTGTTATCTGGGATGGCAGGAATCCTTGCAATTGCTGACTTTATTGGTCAATGCCGAAATTCCAGATCAATAAATAGATGACCCATGCAAATTCAAATCAAGCGTGCCTATGCCGAAGTTTTAGCGTCAGATGGTAAACGGATTCTGGTCGATCGACTTTGGCCCAGAGGCATCAAAAAGCAGGATGCTCAAATTGATATGTGGCCCAATGAAATCACGCCCTCGACTGAACTGCGCAAATGGTACGCGCAGGATCCTGAACATTGGGAGATATTTCAACAGCGCTATACAGCGGAACTTGTTCAGCAAGCCAAGACATTGCAGCAAATTCGGAAGATCGCTGAGCAGGAACAAGTCACTTTAATTACTGCAGCCAAGAGCATAGATTATAACCATGTGATTGTACTGAAACAGCTTTTGGAACAAGGCTGATCTTTATCTTGTCTGCTTTTATTCCATGGAATAAGTAGGGTTTTAAGCAAGAGATTGACTTGTAAAATGCTATAGTAGAGTTTTTGGTGGTGTTTTAAAAAGTATGCTGACATTAAATGAAGCCATTATTGATGTAAAAGAAGGTTAAGTCGAAGGCTTTAAAATGGTTTTCAAGCTTTTTGGAGAAATTACAACTTCTTCTAAAACCACGCCTTATTCGATGCCTTATTTTGCAATTATTACCTTCAATTCCTACAGTAAAAAACTTACCAATACTTTGCTTGCAGTTTTTAAAAGCAGTGATGAAACTATCCCAATGATCACTTGCAATTCGGGTGTAGTGAATACCTAATTGTTTAAGCTTTGTCTTCAACCTTTGGACTGTAGCTAAATCTCTCTTACCCCAAACATAAGCAACAATCTCACCTGTTTCTCGATGGTAGGCGTAAATAAGCCATTGTTTATTATTTTTATTTCCAACAAAAGTCCAGAATTCATCTACTTCGAGAGATTCATAATGACTTTGTTTAGGCTGAATTTGATAGGCCGATTCAGTTAAAGTCCGTAAGACTTTACCGATACTAATGCGCTCAACTTCAGCGATATCTCGTATACCGCTGCCTCTGACCATTAACTGTAATATTTTACGAGTAATGCCAGAATTACATCCTAGATAGCTCAGAGCATGGTCACCAATAAACTGACGTTTGCAGTCTTTGCATTGGTAGTTTTGTTTCCCATCTACTTTGATGCCATTTTTCTTTATACTGTCACTGAGGCAGGTTGGACATTTGATTTCTAGAGTTATTTGCATTTCTCTATTTTATCAAAATTCAACCTGCTTTTTTTTAGCATACTTTTTGATACACCACCGACATTTTTATTGGTGAGAATATAGACACTTTAAATGGGTTCTAACATTTTAGATTCGTATAACGTGTATTATGTTAATTTTAGAGAAACTCATAAATGAATATAATAATTTGATTAAAATCCATTCTCTAAAATTCGGATATCAACACCAAGAACATCATCTTTTATCTTAAAGTGATGTTCTTGCATATGTACGGTTGCAAGGTGGGAATCTAAATGCTTGATACTTTTCCATTTTTCCAACATAACGACTGTATTTTTCAATGGCGCCTGATAAGACGCATGACTCTCATGATTAATAAGTAATTCGTAACCAAAACAACCATCTTCTTCAAGCACTGTTGGTGTGATCTCCTTGAATGAATTGATTACATGTTGCAGATGCTCTGAACCGGGTTCTATTTTAATTTCAGCAATAATTGTTAACATCATTTACCTCTATATCACTGATGCAGGAAAATTACGGATCAAATGTTGGCGATAGTCATCTTTTATTTGTGGTACGTTTGGTGCTTTGATGACGTCATGAGCAATAAATGTTGACATGCTTTGCATACCAAGAAACTCATTGGCTTTTCGAAAAGGCAAATAAACCCCATCTACACCTCTCCCCTCAAAAAATTGTTTTGGATCAGTGAATGCTTCAGCAGGTGCATTCCAAGTTAATGACAGCATAAATTTTTTGCCATGCATTAAACCTCCCGAACCATATTTTTTAGAAGTATCCGAACGTGAACGACCATCATTTGCGTATATATGACCATGACCTTCAGTAAATACATCATCAATATATTTTTTTACTGTCCATGGTGCACCCATCCACCAGCCTGGCATTTGATAAATAATAGCATCAGCCCAAAGATATTTTTTTACCTCCTCTTTTGGATCAAAAGCACTATCAGCACGCGTAACTTTAACTTTATGACCTAATTCGGTTAATACTTCTTCTGCTAAAATTGTCAAGGTATCATTCAATTCACCATTAGAATGGGCAAAAGTTTTAGCACCATTGATAATTAAAATATTATTCATCTTCATCCCAAATTAAATAGAGAAGTACAATATAAATTTAAGATCCATCAACATAAATGCAATTATTAACAAAACATTATTGATTAATTGTTAATAATTAAAATTGATATATAATTAAAAATTATTTTTTATTAATGATTTACTTAGATATGAAATCTACATTTGATGAACTTTTAGTATTTGTTACGATCGCTGATTGTGGCTCTATAGTGAAAACAGCAGAACAATTAAATCAAACAACATCTGCTATCAGTCGCACATTACAACGCCTCGAAAAAAAATTAAATGTTAAATTAATCGAACGTACAACCCGTAGCCTTAACCTTACCTATGATGGAAAAATTTTTTTAGAAAGAGCAAGAAAATTACTTTCTGATTTGAATGAAGCTGAAGAGTTGTTAATTAATCCAGGTACTGAACCTACAGGCTTAATTAAAATAGATTCAGCAACACCGTTTGTATTGCATGTAATTATTCCATTAATACCAGAGTTTATAGAACGATATCCAAAGATCAGTATTGAACTAACTAGTCATGATCATGTAATTGATTTATTAGAGCATAAAATAGATGTTGCTATACGATTTGGTGATCTAGAAGATTCAAGTCTCTATGCAAAATTATTATATAAAAGTCGTTTGTATATCGTTGCTAGCGCTGAATATCTCAAAAAAAATAACTTACCAAAATCTATTATTGAGTTAAATCAACATAGATTATTAGGATTTAGCCATCCTTTGCATTTAAATAATTGGCCAATTTATATAAATGATCAACTATATAAAACTTCACCATCTATTACAGCTTCTAATGGCGAAAGTGTTCGTCAACTTGCTTTACAAGGCGTAGGAATCGCTTGTCTCTCTGAATTTTTAATTTTAAAGGATATAAACGAAGGTAAATTAATTGCTTTATTTGAAGATGAAATAAAAATTCATGAGCAAAAAATCCATGCTGTCTATTACAAAAAAAATTATATACCTAAGAGAGTTAGATTATTTATTGATTATTTATATGAAAAATTACAACAGCTTAATTAATTTTAAATGGATTTTTCAAACCAAAGTTTGAAAAATATCTAATTTTTTAGGCATATTTTAGTTGAATAATGTTTGAAATAAATCTCCATTTAACATAATGGTTGTTATGCGAAGTCGACTTGTTAGAACCCATTTAAAGTGTCTATATTCTCACCAATAAAAATGTCTGGTTTATGATGGTTTTTATCACCATGGACGGGATATAAAATATAGATGCTGATCACTATGTCGGATAAAGAACTTAAACGATTGTCGGTTTTGCAGGAAATCTGCGATCAACGCATAACTCAATCCCAGGCTGCTCAGCTACTTCTACTTCATATTTCAGAATGTCAGGTCAGACGCTTACTGCAGAAATACAAAGTTCAAGGTCCAGCTGCATTAGCCCATACGGGTCGTGGCCAAACCAGCAATTCCAGGCTTTCTGAAGAACTCAGACTCAAGTGCCTCAATATTGTTTCTGATCAACTGCATGGTTTCGGACCAACCTTGGCGCATGAAAAGCTTATTCAACAGGAGTTATGGTTCATTCTGACCAAGGCAGTCAGTACTGTAGTCGTGCTTTTAGAGCGCTATTATTGACGAATAACTGTATTCAAAGTATGTCACGCAGTCTTGCGCAGTACACTGCTCATGTTGGGACAATGCAGTGACTGAAAGCTTCTTTCATACATTGAAAGGTCATGTAATCCATGGCAGTGTGTTTGCCACTCGAAAAGAAGCGAATGCTGTCTTGTTTGACTATATCGAGATTTATTACAATCGAATCAGAATACATTCTGCAAATGGCTGGTTAAGTCCTGAAGCCTTTGAACAAAAATATTGTAAGAATTTAGAGGGATCGAATGTCCACAATACTGTCTAGGATCAGATAAAGGATTCTGCATCTGAAAAAAGGCCTTTAGCTTAATTCTGAGCTTCGACTAATGACAAAATATAAGACTTCTACCTCTGAAAATTATAAAAAATCAATTTTTTTGATTTTTAAAGAATGAGGATATAGTATTTGTAAAATTACTTAGCTGCTTAAAACTTAATTCTAATTGGTTAATAGGTGAAAAATGAAATTAGCAGAAGCTCTCTTACTTCGAAGTGATCAACAAAAAAAAATTATTTCACTAAAACAACGTATCAATGCAAATGTATTGGTACAAGATGGTGATAAACCATCTGAAGATCCAAATGAACTACTAAAACAAGTATTTGCTTTAATTCAAGAATTTCAAAAATTAAGTTATGCAATTCATGAAACTAATGCTTTAACAAAATTAAATGATGGTCGTTCTTTACTTGCTTTATTGACTTTGCGTGATGAATTTGTAGAACAGCACAAAACCCTAACTGCAGCAATAAGTAATACATCTCGTGAATCTGATCGTTATAGTACGCGGGAAATAAAGTGGCATAAAGTTATTCCAGTTTCATCACTACAAAAACAAGCTGATGATATTAGTCTTAAATTACGTGATTTAAATGTGGTGATTCAGTCGAGTAATTGGAAAATTGATTTGATTGATGCCTAATAGTCCTTTAGATATAATCAAGTTGAACATACTGGGCGAGTACAAGATCCCTTACTTCCACAACATAGGATTGTAAATAAAGTGTAGTGGCTTGCAAAGCAAGTGGATAAGCTTAAAATTTTAAGTACAAATCAATCCATCACTTGGCATAACTCAAATCTTTGTGCGAACAAAGTTACATGTTACTTATAACTACCATGTACTGACAGTATGTTCACCTCAATTACTAAAAATAAAGAAATGAGCAAGCACCAGCTCAACTACATTTCTATTTTTAATTCGGTTCGGCTTTGTTGCATAACGAGCTGAAAGACAGATTTTGAAAACAGCAGATTCAAATCACAAGTTGAACCGTACCGGGTTCGTCGGAGACTTTTTTATTTAAGTTAGGCCACTTGACCTAACGGGTTAATGTAAGCATCCGCTGAACGCCATCGCCAAGTTTTAACGGGGTTCAGGTTTCCAGCGGTGAGGTAGTAATTCTTCTATTTGGGGCACTTTATGTGTTGGCAACCTTTTCAGCACATCACTTAAATAG
>NZ_PQLP01000068.1:0-9351 GCF_002918965.1 Acinetobacter sp. ACNIH3
TATTAGCGCAAGGTCCGAAGATCCCCTGCTTTCCCCCGTAGGGCGTATGCGGTATTAGCATTCCTTTCGGAATGTTGTCCCCCACTAATAGGCAGATTCCTAAGCATTACTCACCCGTCCGCCGCTAAGCTAAGGTGCAAGCACCCTCGCTCCGCTCGACTTGCATGTGTTAAGCCTGCCGCCAGCGTTCAATCTGAGCCATGATCAAACTCTTCAGTTTAAAATCAATAGTGCTTTATTCAAAACACCAAATCTTGGCTCATCAATTTTCTGACATTCATTTCTCAAATAAACTTCGAGTAATTTCTACCATCAATCAATGAAAATAATTTCGATCAATCAACCAGTAAAAATCCACACAAGTTGTTCTTCATAATCTCTTAATGATCTTCTCAATGCTTCGTCAGCATCAAGCTAGGTCGGCTATATTACTCTCTATCTCTAGAAAGTCAACTAGTAAATCAGATTATTTTTAAACTTATCAAATAAAACCTAACTCAACCAATCTTAACTAAGTTACTGTTTTATCAGAAGTTTTAATCTTCATCACCGCCGATGGATGTGCATTCTACAGCATTTCAGATGCCTTGCAACACCTTTTTTAAAACATTTGAAACGTGTGTTTATTTTATAAACCACAATATTTATAAATAACTGTTTTATATATAAAAAATATTTAAATAAAAATGTTCATTATTTTATTTGGAAATGGTTAAAATAATTAAATATTTGATTTTTATAAATTTTATTAAATTAAAAAAGCAAAAAGCAGAACTTTCGTCCTGCTTTTTGTACTGAATCTAATCAGATTAGAACTTCATACTGATTCTTGCCCAGTAATTTCGTCCCATATTATTGAATTGTTCATTAGCCGCTAGACCGACACCTGCATTTCCCATCTTATTCAAATGCTCGATATAGGTTTTATCTAACACATTATCAATACCCACTGATAAATCGATGTCTTCTGCTAAATTATAGGTTCCATTTAGCGATAATATGCTAAAGCCTGCACTTGGCTGTAGATCGTATCCAACAATATTACCTTCATTCTTACTAATACGGTTTTGACCATCCACTACACGCCACAATAACCCAACATTGTATTTGTCTTGAATATAGCGCAAGTTAACTCGCGCTTCTAAAGGTGAAATTTGTGGTAGCGGCGCATTATTGGTCGTATTTTCACCCCAGGTATACATAGCACTCACGTCAGCCTGAATCGCATCAGTCAATTGATAACCAATTCCGGCTTCTGCACCAGCGATGGTGGCATCAACATTCCGGCTATGAGCTTCCAACATCCCCATCATGCCAGTAGGCTTATATGTCGTTAACACATAATCATTAATCAAACCTGCGTATGCTGATGCCCATGAGTTGAACTTACCATGCGAGTGCTGATACCCAATATCAAGCTGTAAGGTCTTTTCAGTGTCGATATTTTTAAAGGTATTAGTATTTCCATTGCCTGATTTAGGACTAAACAGCTCCCAGTAGTCTGGCATACGCTCCACATAACCCAGTCCAATATAGGTTTTGCCATCTTCATGTCCAGGATGAATGTTCTCAAAACGCAGGAAGCCACTTGGTAAAAGTTGCTGACGAGACTGATTACTTTGAACTGCATCGACATCCACCTGATCTAAACGCAGACCTGTGACAAATTGATTGTCGTTGCCCAAATCATAAGTCAGTTCACCAAACGCGCCGATGGATTGAAATTCCATGTCGGTCATACGAGGTAGATTCTGATAGGAAACACCATTTGTTGTCTTACGAATCGAATGCTCATTGTTTTGCGTATCAACACCAGAGATCAGTTTGATCTTATCCCAGTCACTGGTCATCGCGACACGCGCATTTAAAGTTTTACGTGCAACGTTTGTGGCTGTTTCATTTGGCATCATTCTGGTAGGTTTAAAATCACGAAGACTATAGTTATCCATCACATGGTCGTTATAGTTATAGTTGATCTGCCCTTCTACTTTCTGAATCACGTCGCTGACATCTCTCTTTTCAACACGCAAACCTAAACTTTCACGGGCAAACTTGGAACCATCCATCATACGGCCAGCATACACTGCTTCACCATCAGCCTTACCACCGGTCAGTTCTACCCAGGTGTTTTCATCAGGTGTCCAGCCTAAAGCCAGATCAGCATTCCAGCGTTCCCAGTCTGATGGCACAGTATTGCCATTACCATCCTGATAGCTGTTGGCTACCGAGCGGTTGGTATTGAGGCGAATATATTTCTGTTCATCACCTGCTGCAACTTCGACATTATGATCGAAACGCCCGAAGGAACCCATCAAAACACTGGCCTGACCGCGATAATGTTGATCTTCCCCAAACTGTTCAGGTGTACGTTCAAAAATGACGGTTGCTGCCGAACCGGTATTGGCATACTGAACCGTTTGCGGGCCTTTAATCACTGAAATACGATCATAACTTTCTGGAGAAATATATGAAGTGGGCGAATCCATCCGGCTTGGGCAGGCACCGAGGTTTTCAGTGCCATCAGTCAGGATTTTAATGCGTGAACCGAACATACCGCGGAAAGTGACATCACCATTGGTACCAGCCCCACTATTAACCGAGCTAAAGCCTACAATACTTTGCAGATAGTCAGCACCATCACTGGCAGGAATGGGTTGAATCGGCTGTTTAGGATCTGCACGTACAATCAGCCCATTAGCATCATTGCCTGTAGCAGAAGTCACCACAATTGGAGCCATGGTCTGTACTGGCATGGTTTCATTTGCCAGTACCGTCGAAGAATAACAAGCAACACAAATCGTAGCCGCAAGAGGCTGTAAAGAAAATTTAGGCTGAGCCATTTCTATCTCACTGAATACATAAATTGAACACGGCCTAAGTCAATTAAGACCCAGGCAAAAACAACGTGGATTTATGCAAACAGTGGTGGTGCCCTGCCCTGCGGTAGCAGAAAAAGTTGTTGCAGAACAAACCAGACATGACTGAATGCTTGTTTAAATGCAATCAGTCGAACCTGGATTCGATCCAGTACTTCTTTTAGATCCAGTTCAGGTGGCAGGACCAGATTGCCGTAGACAGTACAGTACTGACATTGATGATTGGCATCATGATGGTCATGGGCAACTTCTACAGACGCAGTCTGAATACTGTGGTCAGTATGATGAGAATGAGCAGCGTGATGCTCATGTGATAAAGGCAAAAAAAGTGCACGCGTGATGGTTTCACAGACCGGAGCAACCTGATATTGCTTCGGCAGCAAAGGCTGCAGGAATACAGCGATCTGTAAAAATGCGGCTGCCAGAGAAAGTAGCAACCCGCCACGTATCACCATAGGAGAAGGGCAAATAAAAATTTGTCACCGTTAATTATAACAAAGCCCAGTAAAAACTGGGCAATAATCAATGCATCAATACGACAAAATACTTAGCGTTTCACTGCAACTTTGGCTTTATCACGCTGACGCGCTGCCTTTTCAATTTTTTCACGGGCACGCTGACGCTTCAAAGGTGATAAATAATCCACGAAAAGTTTACCATTTAAATGGTCCATTTCATGCTGGATACATACAGCCAACAGACCATCCGCCTCAACCTCAAATGCTTGACCTTCAAGATTAATTGCTTGAATTTTTACACGTGACGGACGCTCAACTTTATCGTATATTTGAGGTACTGATAGACAGCCCTCTTCGTATGGCTGTGTTTCTTCAGTCAATGGTGTAATTTTGGGGTTAATGAACACCATGGGTTGATCTTTATCTTCAGACAGGTCCATCACAATCAGCTGAATATGACGATCGACTTGTGTCGCGGCTAAACCGATGCCGGGCGCTTCATACATGGTTTCAAACATATCTGCAGCGAGCTGACGAATTTCATCAGTAACCTCTTCGACTGGTTGTGCAATGGTACGAAGACGGGGATCCGGGAAACTTAAAATAGGTAATAAGGCCATACTGCGTCCTCAATTATGCCATTGATCAAAAAACCAAATGAAGGAATGCTTCATTAAAAAATTGTGTGTAAGATCGTTATTATAACGCAACTTACATACATAATTTTAGGAATTATGATAATGAAAAAGGTTTTGAAGGGCATGCCATCTTTTAGTGCCTTGGGGATTAAAAATCAAATGCTCGCACTTGCAGTTTGTGTGGGTGTTGGTATGGGGACAATTTCAACTACACATGCAGCGCCAGCTCGTAATGTCAATCCACCAAGCCTGAAAGCATCAGCACCGAATGTCTATGTGGTAAAAAAAGGTGACACATTATGGGATATTTCCAAGCGTTTTCTTAAAAATCCGGTACGCTGGCCAGAAATCTGGGCAGGCAATAAGCATGTGAAAAATCCACACTGGATTTTCCCGGGTGACCGTCTGCTAATGTGTGATTACCAGGGCCGCCCAATCATTGGTAAAGATGAAGGTGATGGCTGTACCGGTATCATCAACCGCTACCTTGGCACGAATAAGTTACAGCCTCAGGTGCGTATTGAATCGCTCAACAATACCATTCCTGTTATTCCTTTAGCCCATATCCAGCAATGGCTAGAACGCTATACAATTATGGCAGCAGACTCTATTGAAGGCACTCCTTATATTCTGGGTACAGCTGATCAACGTGTACTGGCTGGTAAAGGCCAGAAAGTTTATGCACGTGGCAATGGCCTGGAAGTGGGTCAACGCTATGCAGTATACCGCGAAGCTGAACCTTACATACTGACTGATGCCAATGGTAAAAAATACACCGCTGCCCTAGAACTACAGCAGGTCGCTTCTGGTATTGCAGTCCGTGGTGAAGGTGATATCACCACGCTGGAATTGACAGATAGCTATAATGCTGAAGTCCGTCGTGGTGACCGGGTACTACCAGAATATGATCCAATGCTGCCTACCCTGTTCTATCCAGTAAATGCGGAAAACAACATTTCAGGTGGTCAGATCATTCGTGTTTTGGGTTCAATTGGTACAGCTGCACGTCATAGTGTTGTCACCATTGACCGCGGCATAGCACATGGTGTTCAGTCTGGTCATGTGTTTAGTGTGAATCAGCAAGGTGAAGTCGTGACTGATCCAAAAACCAAAGAGCGTGTGCAGCTTCCGGGCGAACGCATTGGTAATGTCATGGTCTTCAAAACGTTTGACCAGTTCAGCTATGCCTATGTCCTAGACAGTGAATTGCCGATCAAAGTTGGCGCTAGCATTCAGCCACCGCTGCTGGACGAATAATTTAAAAGAACTTTAATATGATGCTGTGATTCAGCATCATATTAACCTCATTACTCATTATAAAAATAAGAAGACGCAAGATAGGTCTCAATATGTTGAATTCGTTATCTACGACTCAACTGGACAACATTCGCTTATGGTATGTAGTCCAGCATTCCCTCACCAGTTTCTATCGCTTATCTGAATATTATGAAAATCTTGCTGATGCTGTTCAGCCGGATCAAGTCGAGACCTGGCTAAAACTAGGCGTTCATAAAAATCATATCCAGCGGCTTCAGGATTTCAATTGCAAAGATTCCCAGCGCGAGTTTCAGTTTTGTCTGGAGCAGATCCAGAAAACTTGCGACTTTATTTTATTACATAATGAAGCGGACTATCCGCAGCAACTGAGTCACTACACCGATAAACCGCCGATTTTATTTGGTCAGGGCAAGGCCGACAGTTTATTACAGGCACAAGTGGCAATTGTGGGCAGCCGCAAACCGAGCAATCACGGCCGTCAGATGGCTTATGATTTTGCGTATTACTTAAGTGAACAAGGTTTTTATATCAATAGTGGACTGGCACAAGGCATTGATGAAGCGGCACATCGGGCAGCGCTGCAGCAGCATCGTACTATTGCAGTGATGGGCACGGGTCTGGATCAAACCTATCCGGCGACAAATCAGCCATTAAAAGAACAGATCATTGCCCAAGGCGGCACGGTGATTACAGAATTTTTGCCCGGTACTCCGCCTCTGCAACATCATTTTCCACGGCGTAACCGTATTGTCAGTGGACTGAGTCTGGGTGTTATTGTGGCTGAAGCTGCCCTTAAAAGTGGCTCACTCATCACTGCCAAACTGGCTGCCGAACAAGGAAAAACCGTGTTTGCGATTCCCGGACATATCTACAGTGAAAATCACAAAGGCTGTCACCAGCTCATCCGCGAAGGTGCAATTCTGATTGATCATCCAGACCAGGTGGTTGAAGATCTGGCATTAGCCACCCAATGGCAGGCAGCTGAACAAATTTACAAAGCAGAAAATAGTGAACCCGAATTGATCGAGATTCCAGCACACCTGATTCCGCTCTACAACCAGCTCGACTGGATCGGACAAGGCCTAGATCAGATCAGCATTCAACTCAGCCAGGATGTTTCCACAATCACAGCACAGTTGATGGAACTGGAATTACTCGGTTTCAGTACACAACAAGCCGGTATGTTTCTACGTTGTCGTACAGGCAAATAAGGTTCACAATAGCCCTTTGTTGTTTTTAAAAGGTATATACATGATCACCACCTCTGTTGCCGAAGCAGCGACATTCCTGAAACAAGGACAAGTCTTGGCATACCCTACAGAGGCTGTCTGGGGTTTGGGCTGTGACCCTCACAACGAACAGGCATTTCACCAGATTCTGCAACTGAAACAGCGTCCAATTGAAAAAGGTGTGATTCTTCTTGCTGGACATATTTCCCAAGTAGAACATTTACTAGAAGCACTGACACCAGAAATCCGCGAACGTGTTGTTGCCTCATGGACCAACCGCAGCGTATCCGAACGTGCCACCACCTGGCTATTACCTGCCAGTGAAGATATTCCGGCCTGGATTAAAGGCAATCATCCTAAAGTTGCGGTACGTGTTACCACCCACCCTTTATGTATGGCTTTATGTCAGGCTTTTGGAGGCTATATCGTTTCGACCAGTGCCAATCCGGCAGGTCTAAATCCAGCACTTTCACTGCAGGACGCAAAACAATACTTTAAAGAATCTGAGAGCCTGAACTACTTAAATGGCGATTTAGGACTGAGTCAGGAACCCAGCAAAATTATTGATGCTGTGACAGGTGAAGTGATCCGCGCTTGAGCACGGATTTATTTTTTGGCTTTTTCAAATCCGACTAAAGTTTTAAGGTAAAAAAAAGCTCAGCCATATAGGGATGGCTGAGCATAAAAAAGGATGTGTATTATCACATCCAGAGGGTATCGAAATCTCTGGGCATTTCAGCAACAGTCGCTGATCTGCGATGGAGCGTATTATGGGCGAACAGTTTAAAAAAAACAAATATATTTTAGCTCTTAAAAAACAGCTTAAACCTATGATTAATCAATCATTATTTGAAAAAAATTCAAATTATCTTGCTCTTTTTAAAGTGCTTTTTAAAGAAGCTAAAGCTACTCTTCTCGACTAAAGTCTATTTGCCTTTATTCACGAGATCATTCAAGCAAAAAATTAAGTTTGTTTGTTCGTTTTTTGGGCAACTATTTGGCTTTCAGGAGCACTGGCGCCACAGTTTTTTTCTGGGCCAGCACAATTCCGAACAGAATAATCGCCCCACCAATACTGTGATAAATGGTCCAGGCCTCTTTTAACCAGACAAAGGCAATTAAAGCGGTAAACACCGGCATCAGGTTCATAAAGATACTGGTGCGGGTCGGTCCCAGACGCTGAATCGCCATCATCCACACCAAAGGGGCAATTAATGAAGGGAAAATACTGGCGTAGATAACGCTGCCGGCATTGGTCATATTGATGGCATCAAGACCCAACCAGGCCACAAACGGCAGGTGATACAGCAGCGCAAACAGAATCTGCACATACAGGCTCAGCATTAACGGAATCTGCAGCTGCCATTTTTTCAGAAAAACCCCATAAAAGGCATAGAAAAACACGGCGATAATCATCAGCAGATCGCCCCATTGGCCGCCGGCATGCAGCAGGCCCCAAGGATTGCCCTGCCCCATCACATAGATCAGCCCGGCAAAGGACAACAGACTGCCAATAATGGCGTAGCGATTCGGAATATCGCGCAGAATCAGCATCGACACAAAAATGGTAAAAATCGGAATAAAGGCATTAATAATGCCCATATTGGTGGCGGTGGTGTAATGTGCAGCGGTATAAGCCAGTCCCTGATACAGCACCAGACCAAAGGCACTCAGCACTGCCAGCTGTTTCAGATGCGGCACAATCAGGGCACGCTCACGAATCACCCGCGGCAAAATAAACGGGGTTAGAATCAGAAAGGCAAAAAACCAGCGATAAAAACTGATGCTCACCGGCGAGATAAAGTCGGTCACATAGCGGGTCACGACAATATTCAGTGACCAGATCAGTACTGCTGCCAATGGCAGTAAAAGTGCCCACCACACTACCTTGTGTTGCTGTGTCATATACTCATCCATAAAGTGTAGGGTTCAGCATTGTCTGCAAGTCCAAGCCAGCAGCTTTCAATTCAACGCCGTATTGTGTAGCGCAAGCATAATTGATTTTTCACATAAAATTAATGCATGGATTTAAATTTACCCGACTGCCCTACATGTTTTTACTTGTACTCAGCCGGAATACCCGTTACAACATTCGACAGGATAAACACATCAAAAACAGGACTTCATATGAGCACTTCAGTCTACGACATTCCAGTATTAAGCATTCAGGGTGCAGAATTCACTCTCAATCAGTATCAGGGCAAAGTTTTGCTCATCGTCAATGTGGCATCTAAATGCGGCCTGACTCCACAATATGAAGGTTTGCAAAAGCTGTATAATGAGAAAAAAGCCGAAGGTCTGGAGATTCTAGGTTTCCCATCAAATGATTTCCTGGCACAGGAGCCAGGCAGCGAGAAGGAAATCCAGGAATTCTGTTCAGTAAATTATCAGGTCGATTTCCCGCTATTTGCCAAGATCCCGGTCGTTGGAGAAGCCAAACATCCTTTATATGCTGCTTTAACCCAAGCGATTCCTGAACGTACCGGTGAAGGCCCATGGTGGAAAGATCTAGTTGATTACGGCCTGACTCCAAACCAGCCACCTGAAGTGCTATGGAATTTTGAAAAATTCCTGGTCAATAAAAATGGTGAAGTAGTGGCTCGCTTTGCACCGGATATTACCGCAGATGATCCACGTATCATCAATGCAATTAATGCCGAATTGGCTAAATAATTTGCAATAGTAATATAAGCATCTCTCATGGTTAGAGATGCTTATATTTTTTAATTAAAAAAAGATATGTATTAGGACTTACGCATTGACGGATTCAAAAAAGTATTACAATAGTTTATAACGTATCTGTGATCAGACGAACTAAACATGCTTCTACAGCAACTTGTACATTACCCATTTATATGGGCTTTCTCATGAC